>NZ_JAFRFW010000135.1:0-1748 GCF_017434145.1 Saccharopolyspora sp.
CGTTGCCGCCGCCGAAGAAGGCCAAGCGCGCCCGCCGGAGCTGACGACGTCGTGGCCCGGATCTCGCGAACGCGGGGTCCGGGCCACGTTGCTTTCCGGCACTGGCAGGCTGGTCCTGGGGAGGCCGTGGACACCGGCTCGCGGTGCCCGGAGATCCGCCTGATTCGCGACCGCTCGCCGGTCGCCGTTCGTCGTCGCGAGGAGCTCGCCGATGTATCCGTCGCATCGCCCGCGCAGGTTGCGCCGCACCGCCGCCGTGCGCCGGCTGGTTTCCGAAACGAGCGTGGAACCGAGGCACCTGGTGCTGCCGATGTTCCTGCGGGAGGGCTTGTCCGAACCGGTGGGCATCACCTCCATGCCGGGCGTGGTGCACCACAGCCGGGATTCGCTGCGCAAAGCCGCGACCGAAGCGGTCAGCGCCGGAGTGGGCGGGCTGATGCTGTTCGGCGTGCCCGCCGAGCACGACGCCACCGGTTCCGGCGCGGTGGACCCGAACGGCGTGCTCAACACCGGGCTGCGAGACCTGGCCGCCGAGGTCGGCGACAGCACGGTCCTGATGGCCGACACCTGCCTGGACGAGTTCACCGACCACGGCCACTGCGGTGTGCTGGACGACGACGGCGTGGTGGACAACGACCGGACGCTGCAGGTCTACGGCGAGATGGCGGTCGCGCAGGCCGAGGCCGGGGCGCAGGTGATCTCGCCGAGCGGCATGATGGACGGCCAGGTTTCGGTGATCCGGGATTCGCTGGACGCGACCGGGTTCGCCGACACCTCGGTGCTGGCCTACTCGGCGAAGTACGCCTCGGCGTTCTACGGGCCGTTCCGGGAGGCCGTGGACTCGCAGCTGTCCGGGGACCGCAACACCTACCAGCAGGACCCCGGCAACGGCCGGGAAGGGCTGCGCGAAGCGGACCTGGACCTGGCCGAGGGTGCGGACATGGTGATGGTCAAGCCCGCCATGTCCTACCTGGACGTGCTGCGCGACGTGGCGGCGCTGTCCGACGTGCCGGTCGCGGCCTACCAGGTCTCCGGTGAGTACTCGATGATCGAGGCGACCGCCGCGCACGGCTGGCTGGACCGGCGGCGCATCGTGCAGGAGACGGTGACCTCCATCCGGCGCGCGGGCGCGGACATCGTGCTGACCTACTACGCGACCGAGCTGTCCCAGTGGTACCGGGAAAGCCTGGGGCTCAAGTGATCGCACCGCAGTCGTCCGAGGGTGCTTCCGAACCGCAGGGACAGCCACCCGCGCCGCGGACGTTGGAGCTGGCCCGGTGGTTGTGGATCGCGGCTGCGGCGTTCGAGTTCGTGCGGTCGCTGTGGCAGCTGGCCGACCGGGAGCGGCTGATCAACGAGCTGCACGGCGCGGCTCCGCAGCTCAACCAGCAGGAGCTGGACGCGGCCGCGAACAACGGGGTGCTGATCACGCTGCTGTTCGCCTCGGCGATTGTCGTGGTCTACGCCGGTTTGTCGACCCGGATGCTGCAAGGCCGCAACTGGGCGCGCGTGGTGCTGGCGGTGTTCGGCGGGTTCGGCGTGTTCGGCACGCTGGTCACGCTGCTGACGCTCGCGGTGCTGGGGCGCGCCGAGGTGGTGCGGATGGTCGGCGCGGACATCGCGCCGCTGGACATCGTCTTCAGCGTCTTCGTGGCGCTGTTGCACGCGGCCGCGCTGGTGTTGATGTTCCTGCCGGACTCCAACCGGTTCTACCAGCGCGGTGCGCCGCGGTCGTTCCCGCCGATGCA
>NZ_JAFRFW010000136.1:0-1921 GCF_017434145.1 Saccharopolyspora sp.
CGGCCCCCGCAACTAATACACGAAACGCAAAAAAGGCCCGCGCCCTCCGCGAGCACGAGCCTCCTACTGCGAGAAGCCCACCGAACCTCACGCGAACACCCAACCGCTAGTCCGCAACCAAGCCGACAACCACCCCAAAACACGGAGCCAACGGAGAGCGACCACCGCACCGTGGGGGCCTGCGGGGGCTCGACCCCCGCAACTAATACGCGGAACGCAAAAAGGCTCGCGCCCTCCGCGAGCACGAGCCTCCTACTGCGTGGAGCTGAGGGGAATCGAACCCCTGACCTTCTCGATGCGAACGAGACGCGCTACCAACTGCGCTACAGCCCCTTTTTCCGAGTGCTGTTGCAGTTTAGCAGGCCGCCGACAGCACTCGGAGCACCCCCCTCGCTTGTGGGCGGGAGGTTCATTCGCCCACCGCACGGCGGTACGGCTGCCAGGTGCGCTCGTCGAGTTCGTCGAACATGGGGTCTTCGTCGTCGATCTCGACGACCACCGCGTCGGAGCCGCGCCGGTCGTCGCGGCGGGGCTCGTAGTCGTATCGGTCGTCCGCGGCGGGCTCGGCCGGTTCGTCGTAGTACGTCTCGCGGTAGTCCGCGTCGGGTTCGTCGCGGGACTCGGACATGCGGGCGAGCCGCCGATCCCGGATGTCCTGTTCGATCCGCACCTGCCGCCGCAGGTAGGTGAGGTAGCCGACGATGCCGAGGTCGATCATGCCGTGCAGCCACCAGGCCGCGGTCCAGGCGAAGGCGGCGAGCAGTGCGGTCGCGACGGCGGCGGCCACGATGAGCAGCAGGACGCGCTGCCTGCGGGCGTACTTGGTGCGCGCGGCCAGTGCCGCGGCTTCCGGGTCGTAGCCGCCGCGGCCGGGCCGGTAGCGGCGGCCGGCGCGGACGTCGTCGCCGTTGACCGGCCGCCCCTGCTCGTCCTGCTCGTCGGGTACGTCGTCGAAGTCGGGTTCGATGTCGTCGTCGTGCCGGTCGGTGTCGGCCATGCCGTACGCCTCCTGCGCCCTGTCGGTTTCCGCGTCGCCGGGTTCCGCGGGTGCCCGGTCGCCGCCTCTGCGCACCACTCGTGCCGCCAGCGCTGAGTCGGTGGTCCGGGACACCTCCTGCCGACGGCGGGCGAACATCGGAACCAGCACGACGAGCCACGCCGCCGCCAACGCCGCGAAGATCAAAGAACTGGGCACGCGCCGCCACCTCCCCCTGGCTGCCTGCCGCACACTTCTGCGATCGCCACGCTAGCCACTTCTGTCACATCTGTCTCTGAGCCACGCCGATTCGTTTCCGTTTCGCCTGCGCTCGAGAGAAACGCACGCGGGGTCGCACGGGCGGGAGATGATGTACCGGCGTGTCGGCTCGCGCACGCCTGTGAACAGCGGAAATACACTCGATCGGGCGATGTGCGCGGACGGGCGCGGTGACGAAGCTCTCGCCGCGGTTCAGGCGCGTTCGGCCCACCCGGCGCGAACCAACGCGCGCACCGCGCCGCCCGGCACGTCCTCGGTGGTCAGCCCGTAGACGTAGTGATCGCGCCAAGCGCCTTCGACGTCGAGGTAGCGCTCGAACAGCCCTTCCCGGCGGAACCCGGACTTCTCCAGCACCCGCACGCTCGCCGCGTTCTCCGGGCGCACCGTCGCCTCCAGCCGGTGCAGCCCCGCCGGGCCGAAGCACTGATCGACCGCCATCGCCACGGCGGCCGTCGCAACGCCCCCACCGGCGCACTCGGCCGCGACCCAGTCACCGACCCACGCGGAGCGCAACGCCCCGCGCACGATGTTGCCGACGGTGAGCTGCCCGGCGAACCGGCCGTCCACGGTGATCACGAACGGCAGCGCCTGACCGCGCCGCGCCAGCCCGCGCAGCGCGCTCCACTGGGCCGGCCAGGCCAGCAGCGCGTTGCGGTCTTGCCAATC
>NZ_JAFRFW010000137.1:0-7086 GCF_017434145.1 Saccharopolyspora sp.
AGGTCCGAGCCGTGCACGGCGATGCAGTCCGGCCCGGCACCGAGGATGGCGTGCATCCGCGCGCCGCCGCTGACCGCGGCGCAGCCGCTGCCCGGGGCGCGCTTGTTGCACGCGCTCACCGCCGGGTCGCGGAAGTAGCGGCAACGGGTGCGCTGCAACAGATTCCCGCCGATGGTCGCCATGTTCCGCAGCTGCGGCGAAGCACTGGCCAACAGCGCTTCGGACACGACCGGCGCGCGTTCGACGACCAGCGGGTCGGCGGCGAGCTCGCCCATCGTGGTCATCGCACCCACCCGCACCGCATCGCCCTCGCGGCGCACGCCGCGCAGCGGGAGCCGGGAGACGTCGATGAGCTTGCCCGGCGCGAGCACGCCGTCCTTCATCAGGTCCAGCTGAGTGGTCCCGCCCGCCAGGTAGGCCGCGTCGCCGTCCTGCGCGACGGCCACCGCCTCGTCCACATTGGACGGACGCAGGTAGGTGAACTCACGCATCGCCGGCCACCTCCCGGATCGCGGCCACGATGCCGGAGTAGGCGCCGCAGCGGCAGAGGTTGCCGCTCATCTGCTCGCGGACCTCCTCGTCCGAGCCGGTGCGGCCTTCCTCCAGCAGGCACACCGCGGACATGACCTGCCCGGGGGTGCAATAGCCGCACTGGAAGGCGTCGTGGCGCACGAACGCTTCCTGCACCGGATGCGGCGCACCGCCCGCGCCCAGCCCTTCCACGGTGCGGACTTCGCGGCCGTCGCACTGCGCGGCCAGGGTCAGGCAGGACAGCACCCGGTTGCCGTCGACCGCGACCGTGCAGGCACCGCACGCGCCCTGGTCGCAGCCCTTCTTCGTCCCGGTCAGGCCGAGGCGGTCGCGCAGCGCGTCGAGCAGCGTGACCCGCGCGTCGAGTTCGAGGTCGTGGCCGGTCCCGTTGACGGTCAGCGCCACCGGAATACGGCTGCCTTCGGTCACTTGCATGGTGGTTCCCGTCCTGGTCAGTTCGGCGGAGGGGCGCGGGCACCGCCGAATCCGCGGGGAGTCCGGCGTGGCGACCGCTTCTCCCGTTATACCGGCATGATCACCGGATTTGTCGCCTTGGACGGGTTTTCGCCATAGCACCGCACGATCGGGCCGATCTCCGCGCGGCGGTGAATCCGCACCGGAACGATCATTCGTGCAGCGCATGGAAATGCGGGCGGAGCACTGAACGGATCGTCGCCGACACACCCCGGCGTGTCGGCACCGCCGTCGCTGCGCCCTCACCACGCACAGGGCAAGCGTCCGCGCGACGGCACGGGTAAGACCACTGTGGACAGACGGCTCAGCCCTGCCGCTCCGGCCCCCGATCGAGTCTGCGCAGCTCCCGCACCCCACCGGCGAGCGTGCGGTCGCCGAGCGAGCCGAGCACCGCCTGCTCGGCATCCGCGGTCAGTCCGGCGAAGTACTCGGCGGCATTCGCCGTCACCAGGCACGCGTGCTCACCCTCCGGGCGGCAGGCCCAGAGCGGCTTGTCGCCAACGGCGCACCGGTAGATCTCGGCCAGCGTGATCTCCTCGGCAGGGCGCGCGAGCCTGCTGCCGCCCGAGCGCCCCTTCGTGCACACCACGAGCCCGTCGTGCACCAGCGGCGCCAGCATCTTGCGGACCAAGCTGGGGTTGGTGTCCAGCATCTCGGCGAGCTGGGCGGAGCTGAGCACCGGGGAGTCCTCCTCGGCCGCGACCGCGAGCGCCAGCATCGCCTGCAGCGCGCTGGAGAACCTGATGTCCAGCACGTTCGACACCCCCGTCCCGCGGATCGGCGGCGCAGCGTACCCGACGCCGCCCGACCAAGAATAGCAACCGTCACAGTCACACTTCGGCTCATGAAATGTACCTTTGTTGTGCACACTTCGATCGCACGGCAGGAGACCGCCTTGACCACCCGCGCAGCACAGGCCCTGGCCCGCCCGTTCACGCTGGGCTCGGCCGAATTGCCGAACCGGATCGTGATGGCGCCGATGACCCGCATGTTCTCCCCCGGCGGCGTCGCGGGCGAAGACGTGGCGGCCTACTACGCCCGCCGCGCCGCCGCGGGCACCGGCTTGATCATCACCGAGGGGACCTACGTGGACCACCCCTCCGCCGGTTTCAGCGGCGAGATCCCCCGCTTCCACGGCGAGCAGCAGCTCGCGGGCTGGAGCCGCGTCGTGCAGGACGTGCACGCGGCGGGCGGCAAGATCATGCCGCAGCTGTGGCACGTCGGCGTGCAGCGCCGAGCGGGCGCGCCGCCGTTCCCGGAAGCACCCGTCGTCGGGCCGTCCGGCATCGGCCTGGACGGCAGCAGCGCCGGTGACACCCTCACGCTGTCCGACATCGACCAGCTCGTCACCGCGTTCGCGGACGCCGCGCGGGAAGCCGAGCGGATCGGCTTCGACGGCGTCGAGCTGCACGGCGCGCACGGCTACCTGATCGACGCATTCCTGTGGGAGCGCACCAACCGGCGCACCGACTCCTTCGGCGGCGACCCGGTCTCGCGCACCAAGTTCGCCGCCGACATCGTGGCCGCGGTCCGCGAGCAGGTGTCCGCGGACTTCCCCGTGGTGCTGCGGTTCTCGCAGTGGAAGTCGGACAACTACGACGCCAAGCTCGCCGAAACCCCGGAGCAGCTGCAAGCGGTGCTCAGCCCGCTGGCCGAAGCCGGGGTGGACGCCTTCCACGCCTCCGGGCGCCGCTACTGGGAGCCGGAGTTCGCCGACACCGGCTCGGACCTGAACATCGCCGGGTGGACCAAGAAGGTCACCGGCAAACCGGTGATCACGGTCGGCTCGGTCGGGCTCGACAGCGTCTTCACGCCCGAGTCGCTGGCCGGCTCGAGCGCCGGGGTTGCCAGCGTGGAAGGGCTGCTGGAACGCATGGAGCGCGACGAGTTCGACCTGGTCGCGATCGGCCGCGCGCTGCTGGCCGACCCGGAGTGGGCGGACAAGGTCCTGCAAGACCGCGCAACCGACATGATCCCGTTCACCAAGGCCGCCGTGGAGACCCTGTACTGATCAGTCCGGACTGATCACTCCGGCGCGTCCTTGCGCGGCCGGCCGCGCCGGGCGGGCTTTCCCGAGTTCTCGGGCAGCCGCCCGGCGTCGGCCAGCGCCCGCCGCAGCAGGAACTCGATCTGCGCGTTCGTGCTGCGCAGCTCGTCCTGCGCCCAGCGGGCCAATGCGTCGTGCAGCGCCGGATCCAGGCGCAGCAGGAAACTCTTGCGTTCGGCCACGAACACCTCGGTAGCTCGTTTTGCGCAGGTGGTCGGTTCAGGCTGCGGGCGCAAGCAGCGCCCGGCTGAGCTGTCCTCCGCGAAGACGCCTGAGAACCCGCGGTGTGCCGGATTGCATGGGTGGTGCAAGCCGGCCCCGCAGTCGCGGAGAGCCACGGCACAAGCTCGTGCGGGCTCCACGAGGAGGATCTCAGTGGTAGAGCGAGCCCGTGTTGACCACCGGCTGCGTGTCGCCGCAGAGCACCACCATCAGGTTGCTGACCATGGCCGCCTTGCGCTCCTCGTCGAGTTCGACGACCTCCTGCTCGGACAGCCGCTGCAGCGCCAGATCGACCATTCCGACCGCGCCCTGCACGATCTGCTGCCGCGCGGCGACCACCGCGCCCGCCTGCTGGCGCTGCAACATGGCCTGCGCGATCTCCGGCGCGTAGGCGAGGTTGGTGAGGCGGGATTCGACGACCTGCACCCCGGCGGCCTCGACCCGGGCGGCGATCTCCGCGGAGAGCTTCCCGGTGATCTCGTCGGCGTTCTGCCGCAGCGAGTAGCCGTGCGCGCCGTCGCCGTCGTAGGGGTAGCTGGTGGCGATGTGCCGCACCGCGGTCTCGGTCTGCGTCTCGACGAACTCGACGAAGCTGTCCACCGCGAACGACGCCTGGGCGGTGTCGGCGACCTGCCACACCACGACCGCGGCGATCTCGATCGGATTGCCGTCGGAGTCGTTGACCTTCATCACCGCGGTCTCGTGGTTGCGGATCCGCGTGGAGATCTTCGTCTTGCTGCTGAACGGGTTCACCCAGCACAACCCGGTTCGGCGCACGGTTCCCGTGTAGCGGCCGAGGAATTGCAGCACCCGCGCTTCACCGGGAGCCACGGCGATCAGGCCGCTCAGCAGCACCGCCGCGATCACCAGGAGCGCCGCGCCCGCGATCAACACCGGTGCGTTCTCCAGGCCCATGCCGACGACCAAGACGCCGGCTCCGGCGAGCAGCAGCACCACGCCGAGCGTGGCCATCAACGCTCCGGACAGCTCGAACGCCGGACGTTCGCGCACCGGCGGTTCGGGCATTTCGACCTCGCGTTCCTGCACGGCGGTCATGGCACTCCTCCCGTAGCGATCAACTAGCTATAGCCTAGCATAGTGATATCACTTTCTGGGTAGCCGATCCGACCACACCTGCTCGTCAGGTGCGCGACTTCCATGCACAACCGACGGCCCGAGCAGCAGATCGTCCGCCGTCAACGCGGCCGCGACGGCAGGGCGGCCCCGGACGCGGAGGCCGCCGATCACCGCGAGCTCATCGCGCCGCGGGCGCGCTCCCGGCGAACTGCATCGACTTGTACGGCCAGTTCTTCTTGGTGTTCCACTGGCTCACCACCAGGTGCAGGTCGTCCAAAGTGGACCCCGGAACGATGTAGGCGCCGTAGAGCTGCGCGACCCGTCCGCGCCCGTGGTTCTCCCGCCACCACGAGGTGCCGTGCAGCGCCGTTTCGCGCGGGGCCTCGTAGAGGTTCGTCGTCGGCACGTCGAGGTTCATCACGTCGATCCGGTAGTTCCCCGCGTCGAAGAACGACAGCAGCCAGCGCCCGCCCAGCGGCCGCAGGCACAACTCCCCGTACGCGCCGGTGAGCGCGATCGTCGGCGGGTTGCCCCAGGCCCACACGCCGTCCCGGAAGCCCCAGCCCTCCCACGCGGCGGGCTCGGCGATCCACTGCGCGGGCACCCGGTGCAGCATCAACCCCTGGTCGCGGCGGAAACCGGTGGTGAACGCGTAGACCCAGCCGTCGTCGCCGAGTCCCCAGGTCAGCATCTGGAACAGCCCGCCGTGCAGGTCACCGGGCCAGGTCGCGCCGGTGTGCTGCCAGCTCTCGCCGTTGTCGGTGGAGCGGTGGATCTCGGTCCAGTGCACGTTGCCGATGCCTTCGCACACCATCACGTGCAGGTACATCTCGTTGCCGATGGTGATCAGGTCGGTCGGCAGCACGGTGGTGACCCGCCGCCCGTGGATGATCGTGTCGTGCTGGTACGGCAGCGCCTGCTCCGCGTAGGGCTTCGGGCCGATCGAGCCGGTCCAGCCGATGCCCGCCGTCGCGGTGCGCGCGTCCCCGAACAGCACCACCGGGGAGCGCCAGCCCGGCCCGCCGACCCCGGCGGCCTCGAAGGTGTCGCCGAACACCGACACCAGCCGCCCGTCCGGCGCGACCTCCATCACCCCCAGGTCGGTGCCCCCGATCCCGAAGTGGTCGGTGATCCCGGGCCCGGTGAGGTCCTTCACCTTGCGCACCGGCTCGTGCTCCTTTCCCGCGGAGGTGTTGCTCCTTCCGAGGGTAGTCGGCGCACGAGGCGGCTCCGCGACGTGATCTTGACCCGGAGTTCCACGCAGCTGTTCTCCGAGCGAACGGTCCCCTCGCCCGATCTACCGGGACCAGCGGTCCGTTCGCTCGCAAGATCGAGGCGTGCCGACGCGCGCACCTCGCGCTCCGGCGGCGCTCCCGGAGTGAACGGCCTGGTCGTCCCACCAGATTGGCCGGACGGTCCGTTCACTCATCGACGAGCCCGGGCGCCGGGGCCGAGGTGGTGCCCGCCCGCACGGTCGTCGGCATCCGCTCGCCACCGGGATCGCCGCCGGAGAGCAGCTCCACGACCATCCGCCCGGCGGCCCGGCCCTTGCCGGTCATCGGCTGTTCCACCGTGGTCAGCCGCAGCGGCGACAGCCACGGGGTGTCGATCCCGTCGAAGCCAACCACGCTGAGGTCTTCCGGCACCCGCAGGCCACGTTCCCGCGCGGCCTGGATGACCCCGACCGCGAGCAGGTCGCTCTGCGCCACGACCGCGGTCGGGCGCGGCTCGGCGGCGAGGACTTCGTGCCCGGCGCGCAAGCCGTCCTCGATCAGTCCGCTGCCCGCCTCGAACGCCGGGACGCGGCGCCCGGCCGCCTCCTCCACGCCGCGCAACCGGTCCAGGCAGATGGGCGCGCTGGCCAGTTCCTGGTGCGCATCGGTGAGCCACCCGCTGTGCATCCCGGGCTGGCGCAGCGGAAGCGTCACGACGCTGATCCGGCGATGCCCGAGCTCCAGCAGGTGCCGGGTGAGTTCGGCGGAGGCGCCGTGGTTGTCGATGTGCACGCTGGGCACGTCCGGGACCTGCGGGCCTTCCACCACGACCAGCGGCACACCGCGGTTCTGCAGCGCGGTCAGCGCCGGCTCGTCCCTCCCGCCGCAACTTTCCACGACCACGGCGTCCAGCGGAGTGCTCGCCACCTGCTCCGGCGAGGGACCGACCCGGCCGCTGCTGCCGGAGAGCAGCAGCAGCGCGAAACCGGCGGGCGCGAGTTCTTCGGTGAGCCCGTCCAGCAACGCCACCGCCACGGGATCGCGGAAGGCGTAGAGCAACCGCTCCCCGATCAGCACGCCGACGATGCCGGAACGACCTTGCCGCAGCGAGCGCGCCAGCGGATTCGGCCCGGTGTAGCCGACCTCGGCGGCGGCGTCGAGCACCCGGCGCCGGGGCTCGGCCGAGACCGGGCCCGCGCCGGAGAACACCAGCGAGGCCGTCGACTGCGAAACGCCTGCGGTCGCGGCGACCCTCGACAGCGTCGGGCGAGGGCTTCGCGAACGGGACATGCGCTCTCCCTTGACCGGTGCGGTGACCGGCTGAATACTATCGGCCGGATCTTGGTCGAATCGTTTCGATCCGTGAGGGATGTCTGTGCCCGTGCAATCCCGAGCCACCCGGCCGACCGTCCTGCGCGCCCGCAACGCGGTCGCGGCCGTGTTCGCCTTCAACGGGTTCGCGATGGCGAGCTGGACCGCGCGCATCCCCGAAGCGCGCGACGCGCTGGGCATCGCGCCCGG
>NZ_JAFRFW010000138.1:0-11774 GCF_017434145.1 Saccharopolyspora sp.
CCGCCCGGGCCGGGCCCCGCCGCGGCGCGCACCGAGCACGGCGATCAAGGAGTGTCATGACCAGCGCCCCCAGTCGACGCGGCCCGAACGACGACGCCGACGTCATCGTCGTCGGCGCCGGACCGGCCGGAGCGACCGCGGCGACGTACCTGGCCCGGTCGGGCCTGGACGTCCTGCTGCTGGAGAAGAGCGTCTTCCCCCGCGAGAAGGTCTGCGGCGACGGCATCACGCCGCGCGGCGTCAAGCAGCTCATCGACCTCGGGGTGGACACCCGCGAGGAGGCGGGCTGGCTGCACAACAGGGGACTTCGGGTCGTCGGCGGCGGTGTCACGCTCGAACTGGACTGGCCGGAGCTGGCGGAGTTCCCGCCCTACGGGGTGGTCCGCCCGCGCAACGACTTCGACGACCTGCTCGCCCGCGGCGCCCAGCAAGCGGGTGCCCGCATGGTGCAGCAGACCAGCGTGACCGGGGCCGTGCGCAACGAGCGCACCGGCCGCGTCGAAGGCGTCACCGCCAAGTCCGGCCCCGAGAAGGTGCCGGTGACCTACCGCGCGCCGATCGTGGTCGGTTGCGACGGCGTCTCCGCCCGGCTCGCGCTGTCGATGGGCATCGAGAAGAGCGACCAGCGCCCGATGGGCGTGGCGGTGCGCCGCTACTACGACAGCCCGCGCACCAAGGACGACTTCATGGAGTCGCACCTGGAGCTGTGGGACCGCTCCGCGCCGGACGATCCGAAGCTGCTGCCCGGCTACGGCTGGATCTTCGGGATGGGCGACGGGACGGTGAACGTGGGGCTGGGCATCCTGTCCACCTCCAGCGCCTACGGCAAGACCGACTACCGCCAGCTGCTCAAGTCGTGGCTGGACGGCACCCCGGAGGAATGGGGTTTCCGGGACGAGAACGCCAACGGCCGGGTCGGCGGCGCGGCGCTGCCGATGGGCTTCAACCGCAAGCCGCACTACCGCGACGGGCTGCTGCTGGTCGGTGACGCGGGCGGGATGGTCAACCCGTTCAACGGCGAAGGAATCGCCTACGCCATGGAGTCGGCACGGCTGGCCGCCGAATGCGTGGCGCAGGCGTTCGCCCGTCCGGCGGGGCCGTCGCGGGAGCACGCGCTGCACCGGTACCCGGCCGCGGTTTCCGAAGCGATGGGCGGCTACTTCCGGATGGGCAACATCTTCAGCAAGTTGATAGGCAATCCGACCGTGATGCGGATGGCGACCAAGCACGGTCTGCCGCGCCGCACGTTGATGCGTTTCGTGTTGAAACTGCTGGCAAATCTCTACGACGGACGCGACGGCGACGCGATGGACCGTGTGATCAGCGCCACTACTCGGCTCACCCCTAGCGCCTGAGAGTCCGCGTCTGGTCAGATGGTCGCCAGACGGTGTGAGAACTCACAAAGTTAGGTTCGCCTCACTGCAAAACGGAAACGGGCGAGCGCATAGAGTGCGCAACCGACAACCGCAGACGTGACGTTCGTCGCGGCGGGGGCCGCAAGGAGGGCAGTGCCGTGGGTGGTTCGAGTGCTTCGGGTGTTCTCGACCCGTACGTCCCGCTGGTGCTGATGTTCGCGCTGGCGCTGGGATTCGCCGTGTTCTCGGTCGCCATCGCCCCGATCGTCGGCCCCCGCCGCTACAACAAGGCCAAGCTCGACGCCTACGAGTGCGGGATCGAACCGTCGCCGCAGCCGGTGATGGGCGGCGGCCGGATGCCGATCGCCTACTACCTCACGGCGATGCTGTTCATCCTGTTCGACATCGAGATGGTCTTCCTCTACCCGTTCGCGGTCTCCGCGGACTCCCTCGGCCTGTTCGGCGTGGTCGAGGTCGTGCTGTTCATCGCCACCGTCGGCTTCGCCTACGCCTACGTGTGGCGCCGAGGGGGACTCGACTGGAATTAGCGCCCGGCGCGGCCTCGGGCGAGCACTGACCGTTCTCAATGGCGAAGCGGAAGGAAGTGCCGAGATGGGCCTAGAGGAGCAGTTGCCCAACGGCATCCTGTTGGCCAACGTCGAAAAGCTCGTCAACTGGACCCGGAAGACGTCGATGTGGCCGGCGACCTTCGGGTTGGCCTGCTGCGCGATCGAGATGATGACGATCGGCGGGTCCCGCTACGACGTCGCGCGGTTCGGCATGGAGCGCTTCTCGGCCACCCCGCGGCAGGCCGATCTGATGATCGTCGCGGGCCGGGTGACCAACAAGATGGCCCCGGTGCTGCGGCAGATCTACGACCAGATGCCGGAGCCGCGCTGGGTGCTGGCGATGGGCGTGTGCGCCTCCACCGGCGGCATGTTCAACAACTACGCGGTCGTGCAGGGCGTGGACCACGTGGTGCCGGTGGACATGTACCTGCCGGGCTGCCCGCCGCGCCCGGAGATGCTGCTCGACGCGATCTTGAAGCTGCACGCCAAGGTCATGGACGAGCCGATCAACGCCAAGCGCGCCGCGATCCGCGCGGACAGCGGCGAGCGCACCGAACTCGTCGCCTCCTCCGAGCGCTACGCGCCGAAGAACCGATCCCAGCGCAAGCGGGCCGAGCGCCAGCAGCGGGCGCAGCAGAAGGAAATGGGTTCCGAGGGGGCGCTGGCCGTGGAGACCGGCGCGCAGCGCGAACAAGTCGAGCGGCAGCTCGGGGCGGGCAGGTGAGCCATGACGGACTCGAAGCGGACCACACCCGACCCCGGCGAGAAGGGCTCCAGCGCGGAACGCCCCGGGCAGGGGCTGGAACCGGCCAGGGAAGGTGAAGGCGCCGCCGCGCACCGGCAGGGTCCGGTCGTGGCCGGACGCGCCCGCAAGGGCATGTTCGGCGTGCAGGGCAGCGGTGACACCTCCGGCTACGGCGGGTTGCAGCTGCCCGCGCACGTCCCGCAGCAGGCTCAGCGGCCGTTCGGCGGATGGTTCGACGACGTCGCGGACGCGCTGCTGGAAGCGTTGCGCGACAAGGGGATCGAGTCCGCGGTGCAGCAGACCACAGTGGACCGCGGGGAGATCACCTTCTACATCGACCGCGAGCACCTGGTGGAAACCTGCCGCTCGCTGCGCGACGACGAAGCCCTGCGGTTCGAGCTGTGCAGCTCGGTGTCCGGAGTGGACTACGGCCCGGACGTGCCGCAGCGGCTGCACTCGGTCTACCACCTGACGTCGATGACCTACCGCCGCCGCATCCGGCTGGAAGTGGCCGTGGACGTCGACGATCCGCACCTGCCCTCGGTCGTTTCCGTCTACCCGACCGCGGATTTCCAGGAGCGGGAAGCGTGGGACATGTTCGGCCTGATCTACGACGGGCACCCCGCGCTGACCCGGATCCTGATGCCGGACGACTGGGACGGGCACCCGCAGCGCAAGGACTACCCGCTGGGCGGGATTCCCGTGGAGTACAAGGGCGGCGCCGAAATACCGCCGCCGGACCAGCGCCGGGCCTACACATGATCACCGGTAGGCAGCACGCGGAGAGGTGCTGAACATGACCACCGAACCACTGACCGATCCCACCACCGGTCCGACCGATCCCGCCGCGCCGCGGGAGACCACCGAGGGCCGTATCTACACCGTCACCGGCGGCGACTGGGACGAGTTCCTGGACGAGACGGCCGGTGACGAGCGCGTCGTCATCAACCTGGGACCGCAGCACCCGTCCACGCACGGCGTGCTGCGCCTGGTCCTGGAGCTGGAGGGCGAGACGGTCACCCAGGCCCGCTCGGTGATCGGCTACCTGCACACCGGGATCGAGAAGAACACCGAGTACCGCACCTGGACCCAGGGCGTCACGTTCGTGACGCGGATGGACTACCTGGCGCCGCTGTACAACGAGGCCGCGTACTGCCTCGGCGTGGAGAAGCTGCTGGAGATCGAGGCTCCGCCGCGGGCGCAGACGTTCCGGGTCATGCTCATGGAGCTGAACCGGATCTCCTCGCACCTGGTGTTCATGGCCACCGGCGCGATGGAGCTCGGTTCCACCACCGGCATGACCTTCGGCTTCCGCGACCGCGAGGAAGTGCTGCACCTGCTGGAGTTCCTCACCGGCCTGCGGATGAACCACGCCTTCATCCGGCCCGGCGGGGTCGCCCAGGACCTGCCGGAGGGCTACCGGGAGAAGGTGCTGGAGTTCATCAAGGTCATGGACTCCCGGCTGCCGGACTACCACAAGCTGTTCTCCGGCCAGCCGATCTGGAAGCAGCGCCTGCAGGACGTCGGCTACCTGCCGCTGGACGGTGCGCTGCAGCTCGGCGTGACCGGCCCGATGCTGCGTTCCGCGGGCATCGCGTGGGACCTGCGCAAGATCGAGCCGTACTGCGGCTACGAGGACTTCGAGTTCGAGGTGCCGACCAGCACCGACGGGGACTGCTTCGCGCGGTTCCAGCTGCGGCTGGAGGAGATCCACCAGTCGCTGAAGATCGTCCGGCAGTGCCTGGACAAGCTCGAGCCCGGCCCGGTCATGGTCGAGGACCCGAAGATCGCCTGGCCCGCGAAGCTGAGCATCGGACCGGACGGCATGGGCAACTCGCTGGAGCACGTCCGCAAGATCATGGGCCAGTCCATGGAGTCCCTGATCCACCACTTCAAGCTGGTCACCGAGGGCTTCGACGTGCCGCCGGGGCAGGTGTACTCGCCGGTGGAGTCGCCGCGCGGCGGGCTCGGCTACCACCTGGTCTCCGACGGCGGCACCCGGCCGATGCGGGTGCACGTGCGGGAACCGAGCTTCGTGAACCTCCAGGCGTTCCCGGCGATGTCCGAGGGCGGCCTGGTAGCGGACGTGATCGCGGCGGTCGCCTCGATCGATCCGGTGATGGGCGGGGTGGACCGATGACCGAGCAGTTCGATTTCACCACCACCGAGCACACGATCTCCCCGCCGCGGGAGCAGGTGTTCGGCGAGGACGTGCGCGCCGACGCGCGCAAGATCGTCGAGCGCTACCCGGAGTCGCGGTCGGCGCTGCTGCCGATGCTGCACCTGGTGCAGTCGGTGCAGGGCCACGTCGGCAACGACGGCATCGAGTTCTGCGCCGAGCAGCTCGCGCTGTCGGCCGCGGAGGTCAGCGCGGTCGCCACCTTCTACACGATGTACAAGCGCACGCCGTGCGGGCGGCACATCGTCAGCGTTTGCACGAACACGTTGTGCGCGGCGCTCGGCGGCGACGAGATCTACAAGGGACTCTCCGAGCACTTGGGCGTCGGGCACGACGAAACCGCGGGCACACCGGGCGAAGAGGGCTCGCTGACGTTGGAGCACGCGGAATGCCTCGCGGCCTGCGACCTCGCCCCGGTGCTGCAGGTCGATTACGAGTACTACGACAAGCAGCAGCCGGAATCCGCGCTGGAACTGGTGAAAGCGTTGCAGCGCGGGGAGAAGCCGGCGCCCACGCGCGGCGCCCCGCTGACCGACTTCCGCACCACCGAGCGCCAGCTCGCCGGGTTCTTCGACCGGCCGGGCGCTCGCCTCGGCGACACAGTGGACGGGCCGTCGGCCGCGCCGGAGACGCTGCGCGGCGCCGGGATGGCCGAGCAGCGCGGATGGACCTCCCCCGCGATGCCGGACGACGCACCGATCCCGCCGCTGCCGGAGAAGGAGTGACCATGACCGACGCGAACTCCCGGCCGGACCCGCTGACCCCGGTGCTCACCAAGCGGTGGCTGTCGCCGGACTCGTGGAGCATCCGCACCTACGAGCGGCTGGAGGGCTACACCGCGCTGCGCAAGGCGCTGGCCGCGCAGCCGGACGAGCTGATCGAGCTGGTCAAGACCGCGGGCCTGCGCGGCCGCGGCGGTGCCGGGTTCCCGGCGGGCGTGAAGTGGGGATTCATGCCCAAGGAGCCGGTCAAGCCGCACTACCTCGTGATCAACGCGGACGAGGGCGAACCGGGCACCTGCAAGGACATCCCGCTGATGATGGCCGATCCGCACTCGCTGATCGAGGGCTGCATCATCGCGAGCTACGCCATGCGCGCGCACCACTGCCTGATCTACGTGCGGGGCGAGGCGCTGCACTGCATCCGGCGGCTGAACAACGCGGTGCAGGAGGCGTACGAGGCGGGCTACCTGGGCAAGAACGTCCTCGGTTCCGGCTTCGACTGCGACATCGTCGTGCACGCGGGTGCGGGCGCCTACATCTGCGGTGAGGAGACTGCGCTGCTGGACTCGCTGGAAGGCAAGCGCGGCCAGCCGCGGCTCAAACCGCCGTTCCCGGCCGCGGCAGGGCTCTACGCCTGCCCGACGACGGTGAACAACGTCGAGACGATCGCCTCGGTGCCGTTCATCGTCAACGGCGGTTCGGACTGGTTCCGCACCATGGGGCGGGAGAAGTCGCCGGGGCCGAAGATCTTCTCGCTGTCCGGCCACGTCGAGCGGCCCGGCCAGTACGAGGCACCGCTGGGCACCACGCTGCGGGAGCTGCTGGAACTCGCGGGCGGGATGAAAGACGGGATTCCGCTGAAGTTCTGGACCCCGGGCGGTTCCTCGACACCGCTGTTCACCGCCGAGCACCTGGACGTGCCGCTGGACTTCGAGGGCGCGGCCGAGGCCGGATCGATGCTGGGCACCACGGCGCTGATGGTGTTCAACGAGACGGTTTCGGTGCCGTGGGCGGTCATGAAGTGGACCCAGTTCTACGAGCGCGAGTCCTGCGGCAAGTGCACGCCCTGCCGCGAGGGCACGTTCTGGCTCGCGCAGGTGCTGGAGCGGATGGTCGGCGGCCACGGCACCGAAGAGGACATCGAGACGCTGCTCGACGTCTGCGACAACATCTTCGGCCGCTCGTTCTGCGCGCTCGGCGACGGCGCGGTCAGTCCGATCACCAGCGGCATCAAGTACTTCCGCGAGGAATTCCTCGCGCTGTGTCAGCAGAACCGGCCCGGCGCCGAACCGGGCGAGCCCGCACTGGCAGGAGCGGCCCGATGACGGTGGCACCCGAGCGAGAGAGCAAGCCGGTCCCGGAGGGGCACGTCCGGCTCACCATCGACGGCGTCGAGATCGACGCGCCGAAGGGCGAGCTGCTGATCCGCACCGCCGAGCGGATGGGCATCACCATCCCGCGCTTCTGCGACCACCCGCTGCTGGATCCCGCGGGCGCGTGCAGGCAGTGCCTGGTCGAGGTGGAGATGAACGGCCGGGCGATGCCCAAGCCGCAGGCCAGCTGCACCATCACCGTCGCCGACGGGATGGTCGTCAAGACGCAGCGCAGCTCGGCGGTGGCGGACAAGGCGCAGCAGGGCATGATGGAGCTGCTGCTGATCAACCACCCGCTGGACTGCCCGATCTGCGACAAGGGCGGCGAGTGCCCGTTGCAGAACCAGGCGCTCAAGCACGGGCGCGCGGAATCCCGGTTCCACGACACCAAGCGCACCTTCGCCAAGCCGGTGCCGATCTCGGCGCAGGTGCTGCTGGACCGCGAGCGTTGCGTGCTGTGCCAGCGCTGCACCCGCTTTTCCAAGCAGATCGCGGGTGATCCGTTCATCGAGCTGCTGGAGCGCGGCGCGGTGCAGCAGATCGGGATCGCCGAGCAGCAGCCGTTCCAGTCCTACTTCTCCGGCAACACCATCCAGATCTGCCCGGTGGGCGCGTTGACCAGTGCGGCCTACCGGTTCCGGTCCCGGCCGTTCGACCTGGTGTCCACGCCCGGTGTGTGCGAGCACTGCTCTTCGGGCTGCGCTACCCGCACGGACTGGCGGCGCGGCAAGGTGATGCGCCGGCTCGCGGGTGAGGACCCGGAGGTCAACGAGGAGTGGACCTGCGACAAGGGCCGGTTCGCGTTCCGCTACGCCACCGCCACCGACCGGTTCACGCGGCCGCAGGTGCGGGAGAACGGTGCGCTGCGACCGGCGTCGTGGACGGAGGCGTTGCGCACGGCCGCCGACGGGCTCATCGCCGCGCGCGACGAACACGGCGTCGGTGTGCTGCCGGGCGGGCGGCTGACCGTCGAGGACGCCTACGCCTACTCGAAGTTCGCGCGGATCGCGTTGCGCACCAACGACATCGACGCCCGTGCGCGGGCGCACTCGGACGAGGAGCTGGCGTTCCTGGAGTCCACTGTGGTCGGCATGGGGCCGGGCTCCGGCGCGGTGACCTACGCGGACCTGGAGGCCGCGCCCGCGGTGCTGTGCGTGGCCTTCGAGCCGGAGGAGGAATCGCCGATCGTGTTCCTGCGGCTGCGCAAAGCGGCTCGCAAGGGCAGCACGAAGGTCTTCCACCTCGGGCAGTGGAACTCGCCCGGGGTGGAGAAGACCACCCGGATCATGGGCGGTGGCGGGCCGATCGACGCCGGTGCGCTGCTGCCTTGCCCGCCCGGTGGGGAGGCCGCCGCGCTCGCCGCGCTTCCGTCCGAAGTGGACGAACTGCTGCGCGCGGACGGCGCGGTGCTCGCCGTCGGTGAGCGCGCCGCGCAGATTCCCGGGCTGTACTCCGAAATCGTGCGCACCGCCGCGCGCACCGGCGCCGGGATCGCCTGGATCCCGCGGCGTGCCGGGGAACGCGGCGCGGTCGAAGCGGGCGCGTTGCCGAACCTGCTGCCCGGCGGGCGCAGCGTCACCGACCTGAACTCCTGCGTGGAACTCGCCCGCGAGTGGGGACAGCCGAGCCTGCCCGGCATCCCCGGCCGGGACACCACCGGCATCCTCACCGCCGCCGCGCGCGGCGAACTGTCCGGGCTGCTGGTCGGCGGCGTCGACCCGGACGACCTGCCCGATCCGGAACTGGCCGCCCAAGCCCTGGCGCGCGCCGGGTTCGTGGTGAGCCTGGAACTGCGACCCAGCGGCGTCACCGAACACGCCGACGTGGTGCTGCCGATCGCGCCGAGCGTCGAGAAGTCCGGCAGCTACCTGAACTGGGAAGGCCGCCGCCGCGAGTTCGCCGTCACGATCGAAGGCAGCGGTGCGCTGCCGGACTGCCGCGTGCTGGACACCCTCGCGGTGGAGATGGACGCCGACCTGTTCACCCAGACCCCGGCGGCATCCCGCGCCGAGCTCGACCGGCTCGGGATCAGCGACCGGCCGCGGGCAGCACCACCGGAAGAACCGGTGCGGCCGGTGTCCCCGCCAGGACCGGGCCGTGCGCTGCTGGCGACCTGGCGGCTGCTGCTCGACGACGGGTCGCTGCAGGACGGGGAACCGAACCTCGCGGGCACCCGGCGCCGCCCGGTCGCGATGCTTTCGCCGGGCACCGCGCGGCGGCTCGGGCTCGGGCCGCGGCAGCAGGTCGAGGTCCGCGGCGACCGCGGCGCGATCTCGCTGGAAGCCGAGGTCACCGAGATGCCGGACGACGTGGTCTGGCTGCCGTCGGAATCCGGGCCGTCGAAGGTGAACCGGGCGCTCGGCGTCGGGCACGGCGCCGCGGTCGCGCTCGCGCCCGCCGCCACGTTCCCAGCCGGGGGCGACAGCGTCGCCGGGCACGGCATCAACGGGGCCAACGGGCACACCGGTAACGGGCACACCGGGCAGGCGCCGGCAGGTCCGGACGCGGAGGGGAGCCGGTCATGACCCACACCGCGGAGCTGATCGCCGACGACCCGATCTGGCTGGTCCTGATCAAGGTCGTCGCGATCTTCGCCTTCCTGGTCCTGATGACGCTGCTGACGATCTGGGCCGAGCGCCGCGTGCTCGGGCGGATGCAGCACCGGCCCGGACCGAACCGCGCCGGGCCGTTCGGCATCCTGCAGTCGCTGGCCGACGGGCTCAAGCTCGCGTTCAAGGAGGACATCCGCCCGGTGCTGGCGGACAAGTGGGTGTACTTCCTGGCGCCGGTGATCTCCGCGGCGCCCGCGCTGGTGTCGTTCTCGGTGATGCCGATCGGGCCGGAGGTCACGATCTTCGGGGAGCGCACCGCGCTGCAGCTGGTGGAGCTGCCGGTCGGGTTGCTGGTCGTGCTGGCGATGGCCTCCATCGGCGTCTACGGCATCGTGCTCGCCGGGTGGGCGTCCGGTTCGCCGTACCCGCTGCTGGGGTCGTTGCGCTCGGCCGCTCAGGTGATCTCCTACGAGATCGCGATGGGCCTGTCGTTCGTCGCGGTGATCATGTACTCGGGCACGCTGTCCACATCGGGCATCGTCGAGGCGCAGACGAACGGCTGGTTCGCGCTGGTGCTGCCGGTCAGCTTCCTGGTCTACGCGGTGTCCATGGTCGGCGAGACCAACCGCGCCCCGTTCGACCTGCCGGAGGCGGAATCCGAGCTGGTCGGCGGGTTCCACACCGAGTACTCCTCGCTGAAGTTCGCGCTGTTCTTCCTCGCCGAGTACATCAACATGGTCACCGTCTCGGCGCTGGCCACCACGCTGTTCCTCGGCGGCTGGCACGCGCCGTGGCCGCTGAGCCTGATCGGCGACGGGGTGCTCAACACCGGCTGGTGGCCGGTGCTGTGGTTCCTCGGCAAGACGCTGTTCTTCCTGTTCGTGTTCGTGTGGCTGCGCGGCACGCTGCCGCGGCTGCGCTACGACCAGTTCATGAACCTCGGCTGGAAGCTGCTGGTCCCGGTGAGCCTGGTGTGGATCGTGGTGGTCACCGTGATCCGCGCGCTGCGCAACGAGCAGCTGCTCGCCTCGCCACCGGCACTGATCATCGGCGCGGTCGTGATCGTCGCGCTGGCCGCAGTCGTGTTCCTGCTGCCCGGCCGCGGCGAACCGGAACCGGAGGAGCCCGCGGCGCCGCTGTCCGGCAGCGGCTACCCGGTGCCACCGCTGGACCTGCAAGTGCCCCCGACCCCACCGCGGCGGCGGCAGGTGCCGTCCGGGGCCGAGGACGGCTCGAAGGAGGGAGCGGGCAGTGTTTGATCCGCTGAAAGGTTTCGGCGTCACCTTCTCGACCATGTTCAAGAAGGTCGTCACCGAGGAGTACCCCGAGGTCAAGAAGGTCACCGCGCCCCGGTTCCACGGCCGCCACCAGCTCAACCGGCACCCGGACGGGCTGGAGAAGTGCGTGGGCTGCGAACTGTGCGCCTGGGCCTGCCCGGCCGACGCGATCTTCGTCGAGGGCGGGGACAACACCGACGACGCGCGGTACTCGCCCGGTGAGCGCTTCGGCGCCGACTACCAGATCAACTACCTGCGCTGCATCGGCTGCGGCCTGTGCATCGAGGCGTGCCCGACGCGGTCGCTGACCATGACCAACGAGTACGAGACCGCCGACGACAACCGGCAGAACCTGATCTACACCAAGGAGGACCTGCTCGCGCCGCTGCTGCCCGGCATGGAGCAGCCGCCGCACCCGATGCGGCTCGGCGAGGACGAGCAGGACTACTACGTGCGCGGCCCCGAACTCGCGCGGCAGGCCGGAGTGCCGTCGGGCGAGACCGTCGAGACCGGCCAAGAGGAGGCGCGGCGGTGATGCTCGCGGCAACGGCGGTGCTCGCCCAGCAGCAGGCCGCGGACGTGGTCGGCGCCGGTGAGACCGCGGTGTTCTGGATCCTCGGCCCGCTGTCGCTGGTCGGGGCGCTCGGCATGGTGTTCGCCCGCAACGCCGTGCACTCGGCGCTGTGGCTGGTGCTGACGATGCTCAGCCTCGGGGTGCTCTACATGGCGCAGAGCGCGCAGTTCCTCGGGTTCACCCAGATCATCGTCTACACCGGCGCGATCATGATGCTGTTCCTGTTCGTGCTGATGATGGTCGGGCGGGACTCGTCGGACTCGGTGGTGGAAGTGCTGCGCGGGCAGCGGCTGGCGGCCGCGGTGGCCGGGGTGGGCTTCGCGCTGCTGCTGGTGACCGGGCTGGCGCGGTCGCTGACCGACGTGCCGGTGGCGGCGCCGCTGGACCCGTGGTCGCCGCAGGGCGGCGGCGCGGGCGGGCTCGGTGCG
>NZ_JAFRFW010000139.1:0-8060 GCF_017434145.1 Saccharopolyspora sp.
GAGTCGCACCCGGAGCGGCTGCTGGAGAAGGCCATCAAGGGGATGCTGCCGAAGAACAAGCTCGGCCGGGCGATGAGCAAGAAGCTCAAGGTCTACGCCGGACCGGAGCACCCGCACGCGGCCCAGAACCCGCAGCCGTACCAGATCAACGCGAAGGTCGAGAAGTGACTGAGGGACCCGAGGACCAGCCCGTGACCACGCCCGCCGCGGAGGAGACTCCGCTGTCCGAGACCGTCGGCGACAGCGTCGGCGAGATCTTCGCCGAGGAGGAGGCCCCGCGCGAGGTCGCGCCGATTCCGGCCGGCCGCCCGGTGCAGACCGTCGGTCGCCGCAAGCAGGCCATCGTGCGCGTGCGCCTGGCGCCGGGCAGCGGCGGCTTCAAGCTGAACGGCAAGGCGCTCGAGGACTACTTCCCGAACAAGGTGCACCAGCAGATCATCAAGGAACCGCTGACGCTGGTGGACCGCGCCGAGGGCTTCGACGTGACCGCGAACCTGCGCGGCGGCGGCCCCTCCGGGCAGGCCGGCGCGCTGCGCATGGCGATCGCCCGCGCGCTGTCGCAGCTGGACGGCGATGACCGTCCCGCGCTGAAGAAGGCCGGGATGCTCACCCGCGACTCGCGGGCCAAGGAGCGCAAGAAGTACGGCCTCAAGAAGGCGCGCAAGGCTCCGCAGTACAGCAAGCGCTGACCTTTCGTACGATCCACGGGAGCAGTCGCGGCGTCGCACCCGGCGCCGAGGCTGCTCCCGTGGTGTTTGTGCCCGGCCGGTGCCGGGCTCGGCCTGCCGTCGACCCAGGAGGTTTCGCTGCCCATGTCCCGGCTGTTCGGCACCGACGGGGTCCGCGGTCTGGCGAACGCGGATCTGACGCCGGAATTGGCGCTGGCGGTCTCGGCGGCCGCCGCCCGCGTGCTCTACGACCGGGACGACTCCCGCCGCCGGGTCGCGGTGGTCGGCCGGGATCCGCGGGCGAGCGGGGAGATGCTGGAGGCCGCCGTCACGGCCGGGCTGGCCTCGGAGGGCATGGACGTGCTGCGGGTGGGCGTGCTGCCCACGCCCGCGGTGGCCTACCTGGTCGGTGAGCTGGGCGCGGACATCGGCGTGATGATCTCCGCTTCGCACAACCCGATGCCGGACAACGGGATCAAGCTGTTCGCCGCAGGCGGGCACAAGCTGCCGGACCTGGTCGAGGACGAGATCGCCGACCGGCTCTACGAGCAGGTGCAGCGTCCTACCGGACAGCACGTCGGCAGGGTGCGCGACGTGCCGGACGCGGTGCAGCGCTACGTGGACCACCTGCTGATCGCGACGCCGCAGCGGCTGGACGGCATCAAGGTCGTGGTGGACTGCGCGAACGGCGCCGCTTCGGTCCCCGCGCCGGAGGCGTACAGCAGGGCGGGCGCCGAGGTCGTGGCGCTGCACGCCGAGCCGGACGGCCTGAACATCAACGACGGTGTGGGCTCGACGCACATGGACGCGGTGCGCGCCGCCGTCGTGGAGCACGGCGCCGACCTGGGCATCGCGCACGACGGGGACGCGGACCGCTGCCTGGCGGTGGACGCGGCGGGCACCGTCGTGGACGGCGACCAGATCCTGGCGATCTTGGCCGTGGCGATGAAGGAGACCGGCGAGCTCTCCGACGACACCTTGGTCGCCACCGTGATGAGCAACCTCGGCCTGCACCTGGCGATGCGGGAGCACGGCATCAAGCTGCGCACCACCGCGGTCGGCGACCGCTACGTGCTGGAGGAGCTGCGCGCGGGCGGGTTCTCGCTGGGCGGTGAGCAGTCCGGGCACGTGGTGCTGCCGGGCCACGCGACCACCGGCGACGGGCTGCTCACCGCGCTGCGCGTGATGGGCCGGATGGCGGCCCCCGGCGGCACGCTCACTTCGCTGGGCACCACGATGCACCGGTTGCCGCAGGTGCTGGAGAACGTGCGAGTCGTGGACAAGTCGGTGGCGGTGTCCGCGCCGACGGTGGCGCAGGCCGTCGCGGATGCCGAGGCCGAGCTGGGTGAGCAGGGCCGGGTGCTGCTGCGCCCCTCCGGCACCGAGCAGCTGGTGCGGGTGATGGTGGAGGCGCCGAGCGAGGAGATCGCGGACGCGACGGCGCGGCGGATCGCCGAGGTCGTTGCTGCCATCCGGTGATCTTGTGATTTAGGTCTCCGTTGCGCGGCGCAAGTGTGAGATGCTGCTCACATGGGTGCCATCGTCGTCGCCATAGTCGCAGTCGCGGCCGTCCTGCTGGTCGGGGCAATCATCGTGCTCGGCACGTTCGCGATCTTCGGGTCCAAAGCCATCAACGCAGTGCACGATGGCGGTCAGTGGTGGGTGAACCGCCGTCAGCGCCGCAGGCATTGAGCGGGGTGCGGTGATGCGCGGAGGAGCCTTCGGCGACCTGCTCATCGTGGTCGTGCTTCCGCTGGCAGCGATGCTGCTGTCGGTGCTGCTGACCTACTTCCTGACCGTGGGCTGAGCCGCTGCGTGCGGAAGGCCGCGAGCCGGTTGGCTCGGCGGCCGATTCTTGTTGTGCCCATCGACCGGGCCGCGTTCGCGATTGCAAGTGTTCTGCCCGACTCGCCTCCATCGCCGGCGCACCGCTGCCAGGATGCGTCGATCGAATTCGCCGCGACCGGCCGGTGGAGGGCAGCCGTGACGACGGGAACGGGCACTTCGGGCCAGGACGTCCAGCGCGCGGCGCAGGCGTTCGCGGACGCGGCTGGGCGAATTCGCGCGCAGGCCGAGCAGATCGATGCGTGCGGGGCCGAGCCGGATCCGGCGGGCCGCCAATTCGGGCCGGAAGGTTCCGCGTACCGGGAGGCGATGCGCCGGCTCGGCGCGAACGTCCGAGCGTTCGCGGAGCGGAGCGACGAGTTCGCCGCGGCTTTCCGGACGGTCGCGCGCCGGTATTCCGAAATCGACCGGGCCGGGGCGGACGAGCTCGGGAAGGTGCGATGACCGAGCCGATGCGCGGGTTCGACGCAGCCGGGCGGCGGTTGAACGAGGCCGGGGTCGTGCACACTTCCGACGAACTGCTCGACGATGGCGCGCACGGTCTCCGGTTCTTCCGGGAATTCTTGCCGCTGCTGGCGGAGTGGACCGGGCAAGAGCTTGGATTCGACCGCCATGTCCTGGAAAGGTACGACCGGCTGCGCGGTATCGACTTCGGCGCGTTCCGGGAGGACGCGCGGCTGCTCGATGCGGTGCACCGGGCGTTGCTGGCGGACTACGAGTTGATCAACGGTGAGTTCCGCGCTGCGTTGCGGACCTGGGAGGGTGAGGCGGCGGAGTCCGCGGCGGCGAGCATCGATGAGCACACCGGCGCGGGCAGTGCCGTGCTGGACGAGCTCGCGGCGTTCGGCGGGGCGATCCCGCCGGTGATCGACGGCATCGAGCGGGCCGTGCGCGAGTACGCGAGGTTCGTGCTGGACCTCGCCGCGGACATGGAGTGCGCGGGCAGAACGCCGGACGGGACCAGGGCCGAGATCCGCAAGGCGCGCGGAGATCTGCAGGTCGCCGATCTGGCGCGGGTGGACGACGTGTTCACCGGTGCGTTCTCCGGCTACGCGCCGAGCGCGAAGGACTTCATCGCCGGGAAAGGCCCGGTGCCCGGGATCCCGGGAGCGAAGAAGGCGTGCGACGAGCTGCGGCGGAATGTGGTCGAAGAAGCCGCGAAATGGCTCGACACCGCTTTCGAACCGGAGTTGCAGGCGAAGTTGCGGCAGTTCGAGCAGCAGAGCGGCAGCACGCAGGAGTGCGTGCAACGGGCGTACGACCAGTTGCTGAGTGCTGTGGAGATCAGCGAGAACCCATTTCGCCGGGTCGGCGTCCGACCGGCCGAGCACACCGCCGATTCCGCTGCTGCGGGAGGCGAGGACCGACCTGCTGGAACGACACCGCAGTCGGCGGAATCGAGCCCGGATGCCGAGCCGGTGCGGGCTGGGGACGGTCCGGTCGCCGGCACGGGTGAGCCGGGTCCGGCCTCGACCGCTCCGCAATCCGCGGGCTCGGACTCGATGAGCGAAATGGGAGGCAGCGTGCAGAGCACGTTCGCCGACCTGTCGCAGCGCCTGTTCGCCGGCGGTCTCGCGCCGGAGCAGGGCCTTCCTGAGCAGGGGCATTCCGTCCCGTTCGGCGGCCCGCCGTCGCACAGCGGCGCGATCGGGCTCGCCACCGCGGACCAGTCCGGGACCGGCGGTTCGCGAGGGGCGACGGGGTTCGCCTCGATCTCCGAACCGGAGGAGGCGCGCAGCGAGCAGCGGTCCGCGGGCTCCTCCGCCGGAACGATGGGCGCCGGAATGCTGGGCTTGGGGACCATGGCCGATGACCAGGCAGGCGACCAGGAACGCCCTGCCGGTGATCGGCGTGCGGAGGCGTGGTTCGACGTCGCCGGTCCGGGAACGACGCCGGTCTTCGGCGAAGATCGGGAGTGACGCGAGCGTGGTGTTGCTGAACCAGCGGGTCGCCGACGAGATCACCAGCTTGGTCGCCAGGCACCGCTACGGCATCGAGGACGGCCGGGACGCGGTGCGCTCGGCCGAGCAAGCCGCGGCCGAGCGGAACGCGCAGCTGCGCGCGGAAGCCGCCGAGCGGCGCGCGGGCCTTCCCGAGCTGGGCGCGCGGGCTCACGAGCAGCGGGACCGCCAGGACGTCGAGCGCCCCGCAGCAACGCCCCGGCGACCGGTGTTCGAGGACGACGAAGACTTCTCGGCCGGGTCCTGGCTGCGCTGACCCGCCCGTAGGGCACGAGCCGCCGGAAAGCCTTCAGGCCGCGCCCGCGCGGGTGCCGGACGTCCGGCTGCGGACCTGGTCGATCGCGGTCCCGGAGACGTCGTTGTCCAGCAACACGTCCCCGCGCTTGTCCCCGGTCAAGGTTCGCAGCAGGAACGCGGTGAGCAACGCCCGGGACAACCGCCGCGTGCCCCACTCGGACTTGCCGTGCAGCAGCAGCTCGCTCCAGTGCCGCCCGTCGGTGTAGCCGAGGTGGCTGGCCTTCTTCAGCTCGCGCAACTGCACCGGCCCGCCCCAGGTGGCGGCGATCGGCTGGGCGTTCGCGACCGCGGGCGCCAGCAGGTCGTTGCCGCCGGTCAGGTGCAGGCCGGGCACGGTCACCCCGGACGCGGCCGCTACCGCGGACGGCGCGGTCTCGGTGACCGCGAACGTGCCGACCGCGCGGACCCGGCTGTCCTCGGCGGCGGCGAGCACGGCGCTGCCGCCGCCCATCGCGTGCCCCGCGACGGCGAGCCGGTCGGCGTCGACGCTGATCCCGCCTTCACCGAGCCGCACGCCGACGCAGATGTCCAGCGCGGTCCGCAGGTCCGCGGCGAACAGCCGGTGCGAGGCCAGCGGCCCGCGCTGGGTGCCGGGAGCGGCGGCGACGATGCCCCACGAGGCGAGGTGCCGCAGCAGCGACCCGTACCGGCGGGGTGATTGCAGCCACCCGTGCCCGAATGCGACGGCGGGCAGCCCGCGGCCGCTGCGCGGGGTGCACACCACGCCGGGCATTCCGACCAGCGCGAGGTCGCCGTGCAGCACCTCGTGCGGTCCGCGATGGGCCAGTTCTTCCAACGCCTTCTTGGCATTCCGCGCCATGGTCGGTCACGGTAGCCGACGAGCCCCCCGCACCGCCGCAGCCACGGTCCGGCCCGCGCGGGCGCCCGCCCGTTCTGAGCGGTTCCAGCGCGGTGGCTACGCTGGCTCGAGTGTGCGGGATCGTGGGTTACGCAGGACATCGGCAAGCACTGGACGTCGTGCTGGACGGGCTCAGACGGCTGGAATACCGCGGGTACGACTCCGCGGGAGTAGCGATGCTCGACGGCGCGGGAGGGCTCGCGGTCGAACGCGCCGCCGGTGCGCTGTCCAATCTGGAGAGCAAGCTGGCCGGGCTGGACGGCGCCCGGTTCACCGCCACCAGCGGCATGGGCCACACCCGGTGGGCCACGCACGGTGCGCCGACCGACCGCAATGCGCATCCGCACCAGGACACCGCGGGCAAGGTCGCGGTGGTGCACACCGGCATCATCGAGAACTTCGCCGTGCTGCGCGCCGAGCTGGAGGCCGCCGGTGTCGAGATGACCAGCGAGACCGACACCGAGACGACTGCGCACCTGGTCGCCGCCGCCTACTCGGCAGGCCCCGGCGCCGGTGACCTCAGCGCGGCGGTGCGCGCGGTGGCCGCTCGGCTGGAGGGCGCGTTCACGCTGGTCGTCACGCACGCCGACGAGCCGGGCAAGATCGTCGCGGCGCGCCGTTCGTCACCGCTGGTGGTGGGCGTCGGCTCCGGGGAGAACTTCGTGGCCTCGGACGTCGCGGCGTTCATCGAGCACACCCGGGACGCGGTGGAGCTCGGCCAGGACCAGGTGGTGACGATCACCCCGGACGGCTACCGGGTGACCGACTTCGCGGGCGAAGAGGTGCCTGCCAAGCCGTTCACCGTGGACTGGGACCTGTCGGCCGCCGAGAAGGGCGGGCACGACTACTTCATGCTCAAGGAGATCGAGGAGCAGCCGGAGGCGCTGCAGAACACGCTGCGCGGGCACTTCGCCCGCGGCGGGGTGGTCCTCGACGAGCAGCGGATGACCGAGCAGGACCTGCGCGACATCGACAAGGTCTTCGTGGTGGCCTGCGGCACCGCGTACCACTCGGGCCTGCTGGCGAAGTACGCGATCGAGCACTGGTGCCGGATCCCGGTGGAAGTGGAGCTGGCCAGCGAGTTCCGCTACCGCGACCCGGTGCTGGGCCGCGACACGCTGGTGGTCGCGATCTCGCAGTCCGGCGAGACCGCGGACACCTTGGAGGCGGTGCGGCACGCGCGCACCCAGCGCGCCCGCGTGCTGGCGATCTGCAACACCAACGGCGCGCAGATCCCGCGCGAGTCCGATGCGGTGCTCTACACCCACGCGGGTCCGGAGATCGGGGTTGCGGCGACGAAGACGTTCCTGGCGCAGATCACCGCGAACTACCTGGTGGGCTTGGCGTTGGCGCAGGCTCGGGGCACGAAGTACTCCGACGAGGTGGCCCGCGAGTTCGACGAGCTGGCCGCGATGCCGGAGGCGGTGCGCCGCGCGCTGTCCACTGTGGAGCAGATGCGCGAGCTGGGGCGTGCGCTGGCGAACTCCAAGGCGGTGCTGTTCCTCGGGCGGCACGTCGGCTATCCGGTGGCGCTGGAAGGCGCGTTGAAGCTCAAGGAGCTCGCCTACATGCACGCCGAGGGCTTCGCCGCCGGGGAGCTCAAGCACGGCCCGATCGCGTTGATCGAGGACGGCCTGCCGGTGGTGGTGGTGATGCCTTCGGCGAAGGGCCGGGCGCTGCTGCACTCGAAGATGCTGTCCAACATCCGCGAGATCCAGGCGCGCGGGGCGCGCACCATCGTCATCGCGGAGGAGGGCGACGAGGCGGTGCGCCCGTTCGCCGACGAGCTGGTGGAGATCCCGGCGGTGGCGACGCTGTTGCAGCCGCTGGTCTCGACGGTTCCGCTGCAGGTGCTGGCCGCCGAGATCGCGCGTGCCCGCGGCTACGACGTGGACAAGCCCCGCAACCTCGCCAAGTCCGTCACCGTCGAGTGAGCTAGCCGACCGCGTTCGGCGTGCGTCGCGCCCGACGCACCGCGACGTCACTTGATCGATGTGATCGGTTGGGAGTGAACGACTCGTCGGTCCGGCTAGATTGGTCGATCGGTCGCTCCGATCAACTCGGCCGGATCGAGCGATGTGCGGGGCGTGTCGGCACGGCTCCGGCGCTCGCCGTTGATCAGCGGGGCCGGGGGTGCCGGTGGTAGCTCCGGGAAATCCGGTCGGACGGTCCGTTCACCGGCGAACCTCGGGAGGTCGTGCGTGCAGGGAGTGTGGACCCCGGAACAGATCCGGGCGGCCGAAGCCGAGCTGTTCGGCGAGGTCCCGGAACCGGTGGTGATGCGCCGGGCGGCCTACGCGGTCGCGCTGCCCGGCTCGCGGCTGCTGGCCGAGTCGTGCGGGACGCCCACGGGCAGGCACGTGACGCTGCTCGTCGGCGGCGGCAACAACGGCGGTGACGCGCTGTGGGCCGGGGTGTACCTGCGGCGCC
>NZ_JAFRFW010000140.1:0-3464 GCF_017434145.1 Saccharopolyspora sp.
ATCCGCTGGGCCGCGGCGCGGCCGCGCGCTCGCGGGGCACCGACGCCATCCAGGCCCGCACCGAGCAGGCCGACGAGGTGGTGCGCTCGATCTGCCCGTACTGCGCGGTCGGCTGCGGGCAGCAGGTCTTCGTCCGCGACGGCGAGGTCACCCAGATCGAAGGCGACCCGGACTCACCGATCAGCCGCGGGCGGTTGTGCCCGAAGGGCTCGGCCAGCCGGGAGCTGGTGACCTCCGACGGACGTCAGCGCAAGGTCCGCTACCGCCGCCCGCACGGCACCGAGTGGGAGGACCTCGACCTCGAGACCGCACTCGACATGATCACCGAGCGCGTGCTGGACACGCGCGACGCCACCTGGCAGCAGTCCGACGACCAGGGCAGGCTGCTGCACCGCACCATGGGCATCGCGAGCCTCGGAGGAGCGACCCTCGACAACGAGGAGAACTACCTCATGAAGAAGCTCTACACCGCCATGGGCGCGATCCAGGTGGAGAACCAGGCCCGCATTTGACACTCCTCCACGGTTCCCGGTCTGGGGACCTCCTTCGGGCGCGGAGGGGCCACGACCTTCCAGCAGGACCTGGCCAACGCCGACTGCATCCTCATCCAGGGCTCCAACATGGCCGAGGCGCACCCGGTCGGATTCCAGTGGGTGATGGAGGCCAAGCGCCGCGGCGCCACGGTGATCCACGCGGACCCGCGGTTCACCCGCACCTCGGCGATGGCCGACCAGCACGTGGCGCTGCGCGCGGGGTCGGACATCGGATTCCTGGGCGGGCTGATCCACCACGTGCTGGCCAACGACGCCTACTTCCACGACTACGTGGTCAACTACACGAACGCCGCGATGATCGTGGGTGCGGAGTTCGCCGACACCGAGGATCTGGCGGGCATCTTCTCCGGATTCGATCCCGAAGAGGGCAGCTACGACACGAGCACGTGGCAGTACGAGGGCACCGAAGCGGTGCCGTCGGTCGGCGGGCACGGCCCGGAAGGTGCCACCGGCGACCACGTGGGCGGCCCGCGGGACAACTCCGACGGGGACGGGAACTCGACCAGGCACGGCCGCGAGCGCGCGGCGAGCAAACCCGAACGCAGCGGGTCCGGCGGTCCCGTCTACCACGGCAAGGCAGAGACCGACCCGACGTTGCAGCACCCGCGCTGCGTGTTCCAGATCCTCAAACGGCACTACGCCCGCTACACCCCCGAGATGGTCGAGCAGGTCTGCGGTGTGCCGCAGGAGGACTTCCGGCGGGTGGCCGAGGCGCTGGTCGCCAACTCCGGCCGGGAACGCACCAGCACGATCGCCTACGCCGTGGGCTGGACCCACCACACCGTTGGCGTGCAGTACATCCGCGCGGCCTCGATCTTGCAGTTGCTGCTGGGCAACGTGGGCAGGCCGGGCGCGGGCATCCTGGCGCTGCGCGGGCACGCCAGCATCCAGGGCTCGACCGACATCCCGACGCTGTTCAACCTGCTGCCCGGCTACATCCCGATGCCGCACGCGCACACCGACGCCGACTTGGACTCGTTCGTCGCCCAGGACGAGTACGCCCGCGGCTACTGGGGCAACATGCGCTCCTACATCGTCAGCCTGCTCAAGTCGTGGTGGGGCGAGCACGCCACCGCCGACAACGACTACGGCTTCGGGCACCTGCCGCGGCTCACCGGCGATCACGGCAGCTTCCAGACCGTCGCCGACCAGATCGACGGGCTGGTGAAGGGCTACTTCGTGGTCGGCGAGAACCCCGCGGTTGGTACCGCCAACGCCCGCCAGCAGCGGATGGGGCTGGCGAACCTGGACTGGCTCGTGGTCCGCGACCTCAACATGATCGAGACGGCCACCTTCTGGAAGGACGGCCCCGAGATCGAAAGCGGCGAGCTGGCCACCGAGGACATCGGCACCGAGGTCTTCTTCCTGCCCGCAGCCGCGCACACCGAGAAGGACGGCACCTTCACCAACACCCAGCGGCTGCTGCAGTGGCACCACAAGGCCGTCGAACCGCGCGAGGACCAGCGCAGCGACCTGTGGTTCTACTACCACCTGGGCCGCAAGCTGCGGGAGAAGCTCGCCGCGCGGCAAACCGAACGCACGGCGCAGCAGCGCGAGAACGACCGCGCCCTGCTCGAGCTGACCTGGGACTACCCGACCCATGGCGAGATCGCTGAGCCCAGCGCGGACGCCGTGCTTCGCGAGATCAACGGCAGCGACGAGCACGGCGCGGCGCTGCCCGGCTACTCGAAGCTCCGCTCCGACGGTTCCACCTCGTGCGGCTGCTGGATCTACTGCGGCGTCTACGCCGAGGAGGTCAACCAGGCCGCCCGCCGCAAACCCGGCAGCGAGCAGACCTGGGTAGCGCCGGAATGGGGCTGGGCCTGGCCGATGAACCGGCGCACCCTCTACAACCGCGCATCGGCCGACCCGCAGGGCCGCCCGTGGAGCGAGCGCAAGGCTTACGTGTGGTGGGACGCGGACGCGGCCGAGTGGACCGGCCACGACATCCCGGATTTCGACAAGGCGAAGCGCCCCGACTACGAACCGGCCCCGGACGCGACCGGGCCCGCGGGCATCGCGGGCACCGACCCGTTCATCATGCAAAGCGACGGCCGCGGCTGGCTCTACGTCCCGGCCGGGCTGGTGGACGGGCCGCTGCCCGCGCACTACGAGCCGCAGGAATCGCCGCTGGCCAACGCGCTGCACGATCATCAGCAGCGCAATCCGGCGCGGCAGGTTTTCGCGCGCCCGGAGAACCGCTACCAGCCCAGCGGCTACGAGAGCGGCGCCGAGGTCTATCCGTACGTGTTCACCACGTTCCGGCTCACCGAGCACCACACCGCGGGCGGCATGAGCCGCTGGCTGCACCACCTGTCCGAACTCGCACCCGCGATGTTCGTGGAGGTCTCGCCGGAACTGGCCGCCGAGCGGAAGCTGGCGCATCTCGGCTGGGCCACCATCGTCACCGCCCGCAGCGCGATCGAGGCCCGGGTGCTAGTGACCGGCCGGATGCGGCCGCTGCGGTTCGGCGACCGCACGATCTACCAGATCGGCCTCCCGTGGCATTGGGGGCCGAACGGGCTCAGCACCGGCGACGCGGCCAACGAGCTGATCGGCGTCGCGCTGGACCCGAACGTGCACATCATGGAGACCAAGGCCGGGACCTGCGACATCAATCCCGGCAGGCGCCCGCGCGGCCGTTCGCTGGCCGTCTACGTGGCCGAGTACCGGCGGCGGGCGGGCATCACCGAGCTCACCGGCACCGAGCACGCCGACGATCCGCGGCGCAGCGGGGACGAGGAACGCAGCCCGGACCAGGAAAGCAGGGGCGACGAGCAAGGACGAGGGGAGTGACACCCGTGGCCGACGAACCGGCCAACCGGCTCAGCGGCCCGCTGGCCGACCCGGCGGGCGAAGCGGGCTACGCCGAGCACCCCGAGCGGGTCGGGTTCTTCACCGACACCAGCG
>NZ_JAFRFW010000141.1:0-6536 GCF_017434145.1 Saccharopolyspora sp.
GCTCACCGAGGTTCGCCGCCGCAAGGAGCGCGGATCATCTCCGCCAGCCCCCGGGCAGCATGACCGCACCGAGAGCTCCGGGTCCTATGTGCGCACCCACCACCGGCCCGACCTCAGCGACCAAGCACTCGATCTGCCCGGAAGTCATCTCCTCCAGCCGCTGCGCGAGCCGATCCGCCCATTCGGGAGCAGCGAGGTGGTGGATCGCCACCGCCGCCGGCTCCGAGGCCACCGCGCGCCCCACGATCTCCAGCAACCTGGTGTGGGCGCGGGCGGTCGTGCGCACCTTCTCCAACGCTTCGACGCGTCCCTCGTGGACATGCAGCAACGGCTTGATCGCCAGCGCGGTACCGAGCACCGCGGCAGCGGTTCCGATCCGGCCGCCCCGGCGCAGATGTTCCAACGTCTGCACCGAGAACAAGGTCGTGGTCCGCTGCGCGATCAGCGCAGCACGGCTCTCCACAGCGGACAGTCCCGCCCCCGCGCAGGCCAGATCCGCGGCGCCTAATGCGGCGAATCCCAAGCCCATCGCGGCCGAACGGGAATCGACCACCCGCACCAGCTCCGGGCCCACTTCTTGCGCGGCCAGCCGGGCGGCGTCCCAAGTCGCCGACAAGCGCCGGGACAAATGCACCGAGACGACGCCGTCGGCCCCGTCCGCCAGGGCGTCCCGGTACACCCGTGCGAGTTCCGCCGCGGTCGCGCCCGACGTCGTCACCCGCTGCTTGTGCTCGAACGCGGAAACCAATCGATCCGAGCCGAACTCGAACTCCGGTACGGGAGTCCCCCCTTGCACGCTGACGTGCAGCGGCACCACGCGCACCGAGAATCGATCCGCGAATCCGTCCGGCAGGTACGCGGTGGAATCGGTGACGACGGCTACGGACACGCGAGAAACCCCAAAACCACCGCCGGGCGCCGCGGACGGCCGATCAGCCCGGAACTCCGCCGTTGTAGGTGATCAAACGCCACTGCCGGGAACCGCCGCGGCGGCTCAGCACCACCCAGTGGCAGTTGGCGACACCGCCGAGACCGGGCCAAAGCTCGTGCGGCCACCCCAGCAGCCGCGCGGTCAGCCCGGTGATCAGGCCGCCGTGCGCGCACACCAACGCGGTGGCCGAGTAAGTGGCGTCGAGTTCGGACACGACCTCGAACCCGCGCTCGGCGACCTCGACGCGCGACTCGCCACCCGGCGGAGCCCACGTCGGATCCGCTCGCCACGTACCCATCGCACCCGGCCAGCCGTGCTCCACCTCGGCGCCGCTGAGGCCCTGCCACTCGCCGAGATGCGTCTCGCGCAAGCGCTTGTCCTGCGGCACGGCCATGCCGGACAGCTCGGTGAACGCCATTGCGGTCGCAGCGGCCCGGCGCAGATCCGATCCGACCGCTACCTGCGGCTCGAACGAAGCGATCACCGGTGCGGCACGCTCCGCCTGTTCGCGACCGGTTTCGGTGAGCGCGGTGTCGAGATGTCCCTGGATGCGGCCCGCGGCGTTGAAGTCGGTCTCACCGTGCCGCCACAGCACCAGGCGATCGAGTGTCACTCGGCGCCGCCCTGCTGCTCGGCGGGAACCGCGCGGTCCTCGAACTCGATCCGCGGGCAGTCCTTCCACAGCCGCTCGAGCTCGTAGACCGCACGCTCCTCGGTGTGCTGCACGTGCACCACGACGTCGACGTAGTCCAGCAGGACCCAGCGGCCTTCGCGGGTGCCTTCGCGCCGCACCGGTTTCGTGCCGATCTTGCGCATCTTCTCTTCGACGGCTTCCACGATCGCTTCGACCTGCCGCTCGTTCGGCGCGGAGGCGATCACGAAGCAGTCGGTGATCACGAGCTGCTCGGAGACGTCGAGCAGCACGAGGTCGTTCGCCTTCTTGTCCGCCGCTGCCTGCGCCGCGACCAGCGCCAGCTTGCGGGCCTCCTCGGTGGCTGCCACGTCACTCCTCCCGGGCGGGCACGGTGCCGCCCACCCCGCACAAGGATAGCCAGGCCGGTTGCACCGGCGAGAACGCCGGGTTGCCCGATTCGGCACCGGTAGTCCGGGCGCCGAGCCGAACCAGGTGGACGCCGTGGTGGCCGGCCCGCGATCAACTGCCGAGTTCGTACCGGATTCTCATGGGCCCCACTCCGGTGCAGGTGAGACGCCGTCCGACCGGTACAGCCCGCGCTTGGTGATGTACTGCACGATGCCGTCCGGGACCAGGTACCAGACGGGCAACCCGGCGCGGACGCGTTCCCGGCAACCGGTCGACGAGATCGCCATCGCCGGGATCTCCACCAGCGAGACCGATCCCTTCGGCAGGTGCGCGCCGTTGAGCGAATAGCCGGGGCGTGTGACGCCGATGAAGTGCGCGAGGTCGAACAGCTCGTTGACCCGGTGCCAGGAAAGGATCTGCTCCAGCGCGTCCGCGCCGGTGATGAAGTACAGCTCCGCGTCCGGGTAGTGGGCGCGCAGGTCGTTGAGCGTGTCGGCGGTGTAGGTCGGGCCGCTGCGGTCCACGTCCACCCGGCTGACCAGGAACCGCGGGTTGGACGCGGTGGCGACCACCGTCATCAGGTAGCGGTCTTCGGCCGGGCTGACCACCTCGTGGCCCTTCTGCCACGGCTGGCCGGTCGGCACGAAGATCACCTGCTCCAGACCGAACTGGGCCTGGACCTCACTGGCCGCGACGAGGTGGCCGTGGTGGATGGGGTCGAAGGTGCCCCCCATGACCCCGATGCGCCGACGAGACATGAATGCAGAGCCTAAACGAGTACCCGCGGGCGCGGTTCCGCCCGCGCCCGCGTGGTGAGCGATCACACGGTGCGGCCGCGATCAGTTCGCCGGGCGGACCTGCCCGTCGCCGAACACGAGCCACTTCGTCGAGGTCAGCTCGGGCAGTGCCATCGGGCCGCGGGCGTGCAGCTTCTGGGTGGAGATGCCGATTTCGGCACCCATGCCGAATTCGCCGCCGTCGGTGAACGCGGTCGAAGCGTTGACCATCACGGCCGCAGCGTCCACCCGGGCGGTGAACTGGCGGGCGGACCGGACGTTGTCGGTCACGATGGCCTCGGTGTGCCCGGAGCCGTGCTCGCGGATGTGCTCGACGGCCGCGGGCAGCGACTCGACGACGGCCGCTGCGATGTCCAGCGAGCCGTACTCGGTGTCCCAGTCCTGCTCGGTGGCTTCCAGCACGCCGGTCCCGCCGAGCCGTACGACCTGTTCGTCGCCGTGCACGGCGATCCCGCCCGCGCGCAGCTCGGCGACCGCGCGCGGCACGAAGTCCTCGGCGATGTCCTGGTGGACCAGCAGGGTTTCCGCCGCGTTGCACACGCTCGGGCGGCGGGCCTTGGAGTTCAGCAGGATGCGCAGCGCGGTGTCGGCGTCGGCGTGCTCGTCGACGTAGACGTGGCAGTTGCCGACCCCGGTTTCGATGGTGGGCACGGTGGCGTTCTCGACGACCGCGGAGATCAGGCCCGCGCCACCGCGGGGGATGACGATGTCGACCAGCCCGCGTGCGGTGATCAAGTGCTGCACCGACGCACGGTCGCTGCTGGGCAGCAGCTGCACCGCCGCGGCAGGAAGATCGTGCTTGACCAGCACCTCGGACAGGATCGCGACGAGCGCGGCGTTGGATTCGGCGGCCGACGACGAGCCGCGCAGCAGCACCGCGTTGCCCGACTTCAAGGTGAGCCCGGCGGCATCGACGGTGACGTTGGGCCTGCCCTCGTAGACGATGCCGACCACGCCGAGCGGAACCCGGACCTGCTGCAGCTGCAAGCCGTTCGGCAGCACGTTGCCGCGCACCACCTCACCGACCGGGTCCGGCAGACCGGCCACGGTGCGCAGCCCGTCGGCGATGCCGTCGATGCGCTCCCGGCTCAGCTTCAGCCGGTCGACCAGTCCGTCGGGGGTGCCGTTCTCCCGCGCGCGAGCGACGTCTCGCAGGTTGGCCTCCAGAACCTCCGGCGCGCGTTCGACCAGCGCCGCGGCCATCGCGTGCAGGAGTTCGTCCTTGACCGCCCGCGAGGCCAGCGCCAGCTGGCCCGCCGCGGCCTGCGCCCGCCGCGCCGCCGCGCGCACCTGTTCGCGCAGGTCCTCGCCGGTTTCCGCGGAATGGGAAGGTTCGATGCTCGTCGTCACGACACCAGCCTAATCGGCTCCTGCAACCGGGTTTGCGGGGTGCGGCGACGCCGTGTCCTGGCGATCCGGTAGGAATCGGGTCGTGGACGAACACGCCCTGCGGGAACTCGCCGACGAGCGGCTGCGCGCACTGGCCGGTCCGGACGCCGAACTGCGCGACGACCAATGGCACGCGATCCACGCGCTGGTGCTGGAACGGCGCCGCGCGCTCGTCGTGCAGCGCACCGGCTGGGGCAAGTCGGCGGTCTACTTCCTGGCGACCGCGCTGCTGCGGGAGCTCGGCGAAGGTCCGACCGTGATCGTCTCGCCGCTGCTGGCGCTGATGCGCAACCAGGTGGCGGCCGCCGAAGCCGCCGGAGTCCGCGCGGCCTCGATCAACTCCGCGAATCAGCAGCAGTGGGCCGACATCGAGGAGCAGGTCGCCGTGGGCGACGTCGACGTGCTGCTGGTGAGCCCGGAGCGGTTGAACAACCCGGACTTCCGGGACAACGTGCTGCCCGAACTCACCCACAGCGCGGGCCTGCTGGTGGTGGACGAAGCGCACTGCATCTCCGACTGGGGCCACGACTTCCGCCCGGACTACCGCAGGCTGCGCACGCTGTTGCGCGAACTGCCCGAAGGCGTCCCGGTGCTGGCGACCACGGCCACCGCCAACGACCGCGTCGTGCAGGACGTCGCCGACCAGCTCGGCGTGGGCGGCGAATTCAGCGACCCGCAGCAGACGCTGGTGCTGCGCGGCACGCTCGACCGGGAAAGCCTGCGGCTGGGCGTGGTCCGGTTGCCGACCGCGCAGGCGCGGCTGGGCTGGCTGGCGGGCAACCTCGGTGAGCTGCCGGGGTCCGGGATCATCTACACGCTCACCGTCGCCGCGACCGACGAGGTGTCGGCGTTCCTGCGCGACCAGGGCTTCGAGGTGACGTCCTATTCCGGGCGCACCGATCCGGAGGAGCGGCAACGCGCCGAGGACGATCTGCTGGCGAACCGGGTCAAGGCGCTGGTGGCGACGTCCGCGCTGGGCATGGGCTTCGACAAGCCCGATCTCGGGTTCGTCGTGCACATGGGGGCACCGTCCTCGCCGATCGCCTACTACCAGCAGATCGGCCGCGCCGGTCGCGGCGTGCGGCGGGCCAAGGCGCCGCTGCTGCCCGGCCCGGAAGACCGGGACATCTGGAAGTACTTCGCTTCGCTGGCCTTCCCGCCGGAGTCGACGGTGCGCAGGATCCTCGACGCGCTCTCGGAAGCGGGCACCTTGTCCACTGCCGCGCTGGAGCCGCGCGTGGAGCTCGGCCGCTCGCGGCTGGAAATGGTGCTCAAGGTCCTGGACGTGGACGGCGCGGTGCGCCGGGTGAAGAGCGGCTGGGAAGCCACCGGCGAGCCGTGGGACTACGACGCGGAACGCTACGAGCGCATCGCCGCGGAACGCGCCACCGAGCAGCAGGCGATGCTGGATTACCTGGACACCACCGGCTGCCGGATGGAGTTCCTGCGCAAGCAGCTCGACGACCCGCACGCCGAACCGTGCGGGCGCTGCGACAACTGCACCGGGTCGGGCCGTTCCGCCGAGGTCGACGAGTCGTCGGTGCAGCGCGCGCAGGAACGCCTGAACCGGCCGGGCGTGGAGCTGAACCCGCGCAAGATGTGGCCGACCGGGATGGACGTGCTCGGCATCCCCGTCTCCGGCAGGTTCCCGGCTGGTGAACGCGCCGAGCAGGGCCGCGCGGTGGGGCGGCTGACCGACATCGGCTGGGGCAACCGGCTGCGCGAGCTGCTCGGCGCGAACAGCCCGGACCAGGACCTGCCGGATGACCTGTTCCAGGCGTGCGTGCAGGTGCTGGCCGCTTGGGAGTGGGAACAGCGACCGGCAGGGGTGCTCGCGCTCGGCTCGCGGACCCGGCCGCGGCTGGTGCGCAGCCTGGCCGAACGGCTCTCCACCGTGGGACGGCTGCCGCTGCTGGGCGAGGTCGCCACGAACCCGGAGACGACGCCGGTGCACGGCACCAACAGCGCGCAGCGGGTCGCCGCGTTGCGGGGGCAGTTCAAGGTTCCGGAGGACGTCTCGGCGAAGCTGGCCAGGCTCGACGGGCCAGTGCTGCTGGTGGACGACTACGCCGACACGGGCTGGACGATCACGATCGTGGCGCGCACCCTGCGGCTCGCGGGCGCTCCGGCGGTGCTGCCGTTCACCCTGGCCACCACGGCCTGAGCCGTTCGGGAGCAGTGGATGTCGTCAGCGCAGCGGGACCAGGTCGTCGGCGTGGATGACTTCCCGGCGTTGCTCCGGCGGTAGTTCGTGCGTGGAGCGGCCGATGAGGTCCGGCAGCTCACCGGCGTCGTAAGCGACCACTCCGCGAGCGACCACGGCACCTGCCGGATCGGCCAGGTCCACCACGTCCCCACCGTGGAAATCGCCTTCCAC
>NZ_JAFRFW010000142.1:0-10263 GCF_017434145.1 Saccharopolyspora sp.
CGCGCGGGGCCGAGCCGTCCGGCGCCGAGCCGTCCGGCGCTGGGGTCTCGGGTGTTGGGCCCTCCGGCGCTGCGTTCTCCGACGCCTGCCCGTCCGGTGTTCGCTCGTCCGAGGTGCGGGGTGGCCGTCCCGTCACTCGCGCCCCAGATCCCGATGCACCGTTTTGACCATCATCCCCTCGTCGTCGGCGAGTCTGCGGGCCATCTCCTCCACCAGGGAGACGCTGCGGTGCTTGCCACCGGTGCAACCCAGCGCCAGCGTCAGGTACCGCTTGCCCTCGCGGTGGTAGCCGGCGCCGACCAGCCGCAGCAGGTCCTGGTAGCTGCGCAGGAACTCCTCGGCGCCCTCCTGGCCGAGCACGTAGTTGCGCACCTCCTCGTCGAGGCCGGTGAACTCGCGCAGTTCCGGGATCCAGAACGGGTTCGGCAGGAACCGGCAGTCCATCACCAGGTCGGCGTCCATCGGCAGGCCGTACTTGTAGCCGAAGGACAGCACGGTCACGCGGGTGCGGGTCTCGGCCTCGCTGCCGAACGCGTCCTCGATCTTGGTGCGCAGCTGGTGCACCGATATCCCGGTGGTGTCCACGACCAGGTCGGCCTCCGAACGCAACCGGGACAGCAGCGACCGCTCGGCGGCGATGCCGTCGGCCAGCCTGCCCTCGCCCTGCAGCGGATGTCCGCGGCGCACCTGCTCGAAGCGGCGGATCAGCACCTCGTCGGTGGCCTCCAGGAACAGCACCTTCGGCTTGTAGCCGCGCGCGTCCAGGTCCTTGATCACCGAGCCGAGGTCCTCGGTGAACGCGCGGCTGCGCACGTCCATCACCACCGCGACGCGGGTGATCGCGCCGCTGGAGCGCGCCCCCAGCTCCACCATCGTCGCGATCAGCTCCGGCGGCAGGTTGTCCACCACGAACCAGCCCAGGTCCTCCAGGCATTTCGCGGTCGTGCTGCGCCCGGCGCCGGAGAGGCCGCTGACCACGGCGACCTCGATGCCCGACTGCTCCTCACTCACTGACTCTCCCCTTCAGTGCCGGTGTCTCCCCCGCTTGCCCCTGCCCGGCCGGCCAGGGCCGCGTGCACGCTCTCCGCGGTGCGCCTGCCGAAGCCGGGCACCGCCATGATCTCCTGAACCCCCGCCTGCTTGAGCTTGCGCACCGAGCCGAAGTGCTTGAGCAGCGCGGTCTTGCGGGTCTGCCCCAGCCCGGGTACCGAATCCAGCTCCGAGGAGCTGAGCCGCTTCGAGCGCTTCTTGCGGTGGTAGCTGATCGCGAACCGGTGCGCCTCGTCGCGCACCCGCTGCAGCAGGTACAGCGCTTCGCTGGTGCGCGGCAGGACGACCGGGTCCGGCTCGGCGGGCAGCCACACCTCTTCGAGCCGCTTGGCCAGGCCGATCACCGCCACGTCGGTGATGCCCAGCTCGGCCAGCGCATCGCCTGCGGCGTTGGCCTGCGGCGCGCCGCCGTCGATGACCAGCAGGTTCGGCGGGTAGGCGAACTTGCGCGGGCGGCCGGTCTCCGGGTCGATGCCGGGTGCGGAGTCCGCGGCCTCGTCGGCCCCCGCCGCACCGTCCGGTCGCACGGCCTCGCCGTCCGGTTGCGCCGCTTCGGCGCCGGTCGAACCGCCGGTGGCGGATTCGCCGTCGTTCTCCGGCACGGGATCGGGACCCGCCTCGGCCGAGGCGTCCTTCAGGTACCGGGCGAACCTCCGCCGGACCACCTCGTCGATCGAGCCGACGTCACCGCCCTCGGCGCCTTCGCGCACCGAGAACCGGCGGTACTCGGACTTGCGCGGCACCCCGTCCTCGAACACCACCAGCGAGGCCACCACGTCGCTGCCCTGCACGTGGCTGACGTCGACGCATTCGATCCGCAGCGGTGCGCTGTCCAGCGCCAGCGCCTCCTGCAGCTCCTGCAGCGCGGCCGAGCGGGCGGTGAGATCGCCTGCGCGGCGCAGCTTGTACTGGGCGAACGCCTCCTTGGCGTTGCGCTCGACGGTCTCCATCAGGGTGCGCTTGTCGCCGCGCTGCGGAACCCGCAGGTGCACCTTGCTGCCGCGCAGGCCGCCGAGCCACTGCGCCAGCGCCTCGGAGTCCTCGGGCAGCTCCGGCACCAGCACCTCGCGCGGCACCGGCGTACCGCCCGCGTCGGCCTGATCGGCCAGCGCTGCCTGCTCGCCGTAGAACTGGCTGAGGAACTGCCCGGTCAGCGCGGCGGTACTGGTGTCGTCCACCTTGTCGATCACCCAGCCGCGCTGGCCGCGGACCCGGCCGCCGCGGATGTGGAAGACCTGCACCGCGGCGGCGAGCTCGTCCTCGGCGAAGGCGATCACGTCGGCGTCGGTGCCGTCGCCGAGCACCACGGCCTGCTTCTCCATCGCCCGGCGCAGCGCTTCGAGGTCGTCGCGCAGCCGGGCGGCGCGCTCGAACTCCAGCTGCTCGGAAGCCCGCTGCATCTCCTTGTCCAGCTTGCGCATCAAGGTGTCGGTGCGCCCGGACAGGAAATCGCAGAAATCGTCCACGATGGACCGGTGCTCCTCGGCGCTGACCCGGTCGACGCACGGCGCGGAGCATTTGCCGATGTAGCCCAGCAGGCAGGGCCGCCCGATCTGCCCGTGCCGCTTGAACACGGTGTTCGAGCAGGTCCGCGCCGGGAACACGCGCAGCAGCATGTCCAGCGTCTCCCGGATCGCCCAGGCGTGCGCGTAGGGGCCGAAGTAGCGCACGCCCTTGCGCCGCGGACCGCGGTAGACGTGCAGCCGCGGGTACTCCTCGTGCAGCGTCACGGCCAGCACCGGGTAGGTCTTGTCGTCGCGGTAGCGGACGTTGAACCGCGGGTCGTACTCCTTGATCCAGGAGTACTCCAGCTGCAGCGCCTCGACCTCGGTGCCGACCACGGTCCAGCGCACCCCGGTCGCGGTGGTGACCATCCGGCGGGTGCGCGGGTGCAGCCCGGACAGGTCCGCGAAGTAGTTCGACAACCTGCTGCGCAGGCTTTTCGCCTTGCCGACGTAGATGACCCGGCCCTCGGCATCGTGGAACCGGTACACGCCGGGCGCGTCCGGGATCGTGCCTGGGGCGGGTCGGTATGTCGACGGGTCGGCCACGGCTCCACCCTACGTGCGCGGCCGACACTCCCCGTCACGCCCATCGCGGCGCGCGAGGACCTTCGCCCCTTGGTCACCTCGGCCGGTCGAGGTCCACTCGGACCCAGGTGCGAACGCCGGAGGGGTGATCGGGATGGCTCAGCTCGGACATCGGGGTTTCCACGCAGTCGGCCGTCCGGCCGGCGGCCTGGCGGACGGTCTCGCGCTGTTCGCGAGCGTGCTGATGGTGATCATCGGCGTGTTCCACGTCATCGTGTCGACGGCCGTGCTGCTGCAGGGCCCGGTCTACGCCGTGACCGGCGATTACGTGTTCAGCTACAACGTCGGTGCATGGGGCTGGGCGCACTTGGGCCTGGGAGTGCTGGTAGCGGCGACCGGGCTGGCGTTGCTGGGCGGTGCGGCTTGGGCGCGGATCGCGGGCATCGTGATCGTGGCGCTGAGCGCGCTCGGCAACTTCCTGTTCATCCCGCACCAGCCACTGTGGTCGCTGCTGATCATCGCGGTGGACGTGGCGGTGATCTGGGCGCTGGCGGTGCACGGCAGGGCCTCGCTCGACTCCGACACCGAGTGATCTCTCCCCGCACGTGGCTCACCAGGAGTGAGCCGGGAGTCAGAGCGGGCGGGGGAGCCGGTCGTGGACCGGCGGCAGGCCGAACGGCTTCGACGGCAGGGTCTGGTACCAGTAGGCGACCGAGGAGATGTCGTCGGAGCGCTTGTTGGCGTGCCCGTGCTCGATCGTGACGCTGATCGACTCGTCGAAGGTGACCGGATCCTCCACGTGGAACCGGTAGTAGGAGACCTGCCCGCTCCAGTTCGGCCCGCCCGGCAGCGTCAGACCGTGGTAGGGCGCCTGGTACGGCTGGCTGGGACACCACGCGGTGTTGAAGTAGTCCTCGGTGCCGGTGCCGTGCAGCCGCGGCGGCCAGGGCTCCCCGTCGATGAAGATCATGTCATCGCCCTCGCCGTACCAGTTCCAGTCGGTGGTCGAGCGCAGGTTGTGCACGTTGAGCACGGAGCCCACGTAGTGCCCGCGGCCTTCGGCCTCCAGCAGCACGTAATTGCCCGCGCCATCGAGGTTGGTGCCGCCGAACAGGAACTCGTCGTTGGTCTGCTCGCCCTGCTCGACGCCGTCGGCCGGGTTCTCCCGGCGCCACTGCGCGTGGAAGTAGCCGAGTTCGGGGTCGGCGCGGCGGTACTGCTCGTAGTCGATGTAGTAGTAGAAGATCACCGGCTTCCGGCTCATCTCGCTGACCAGCTCGAACCGGGCGCCCGCGGCGAAGGGCATCGCGAACCAGCAGTTGAAGCCCTTGCCGTCCTGCGGGCTCATCTGCAGCGGTGCGGACACGAAGTTCTCGGTGCGGCCGTGGCCGATGCCGAAGAAGTCCCCCAGCGGCACCAGCACGCTCGGGTGCGGCGAATCGTCCCAGGTGATCTTGAGCACGAGCCTGCGCAGGTAGTCGCCCTCCACCTCGGGCCGCAGCCCGCCGTCCTCGACCGCGACGGTGCACCAGATGTGCGTGACCGCGCCGGGACCGTCCAAGTTGGCCAGTTCCCGGCTCTCCCCCGGCGCGAGCCGGATGCTGTCGGTGTTGCCGCCGGTGCGGTCCCAGCTCGACACCCGGCCCCGCTTGGACTGCCGCAGCCGCGGCAGGTCGCGCAGGCTGCTGCCGAACGTCCCGTATCCCGACATCATCGTCCCCCTCCGGATGTTGATCGTCACAGCAAGTCAACGGTCTCTGCCCGTGACGTGTCGAGGATCTTCATCCGATCGGAATTTCCCGTTGATCAACACATTCCGGGCGCGCGTCCGGGAGCGCGGAAAGCGGTTCGCGCAGGGGCGCCGGTCGTGCGGCAGGGAGATCCGCAGAGTTGAGCGGATCGCGGCGAGCCGGTCCCGGCGGCGGCCGAACCGGTGATCAGCGACGCGGCGGCTCGTAGTGCTCGATGCGCCGCAGCACGGCGCGGCTCCGCGCGGCGTGCACCGGCGACAGAGCGTAGCCGGGGTAGCTGGCGAACCAGCTCGCGCTGCCCATGCTCACCGCGTCCGCACCGGCCCAGAAGTACTCGCGGCAGTCGTCGAAGCTGCGGATGCCGCCGGTCGCGATGATCGGCAGCGTCACCCCGGCGTCGCGCAGCTCCTTGACCACCCGCAGCCCGACCGGCTTGATCGCCCGGCCGGACAGCCCGCCGAAACCGTTGCGCAGCAACGGTTCCCCCGTTTCCGGGTCCAGCCGCAGGCCCTTCAGGGTGTTGATCGCGGTCAGCGCCGAGACGCCGTGCCGGGCGGCCAGCCGGGCGTGACCGAGGTAGTCGTAGTCCGGGGACAGCTTCAGGATCACCGGGTGCGCGCTGCGCGGCACCGCTTCGGCCAGCACCGACTCGATGATGGCGTTGAAGTCGAAGTTCACGTTGTGGCAGGAGACGTTGAACTCGACCGCGGCGATTTCCCCCGCGGGCACCGCCGCGTTGATCTTGTCCACGAGCGTGACGAACTCCGCGGCGGAGAACCCGCCCACCGAGATGATCGTGTTCTGCTCGCGAGTGCGCGGGTAGTAGTCCCGCAGGTAGGCGTCGATGCCGACGTTGCACCAGCCGAACGCGTTGAGCCAGCCGCCGTCGACCTGCCGCAGCGCCTGCCCGTAGCGCTTGAGCAGCGCGGGCAGCTCGTGCAGCGGCCACACGTCCTGCGTCGTGAAGTGGCCCTCGCGGGGCTCGACGGTGACCGTGCGGGTGGTGACCGCGCCGAACCGCTCCAGCGGGACGAACCGCGAGATCGGGCTCATCCCGTAGGGCACCAGCTTCGCGTTGGACACGCCGTAGCCGAGCAGGCTGGAGGCGGTGACCATGCGGTTGCGCAGCGGGATGTCGCCGAGCCGCACCGCGGGTTCGCGGGGCTCGTCCCGGACCAGCCGCAGGTTTCGCTCCGGGGCAACGCTCACGATCTCCTCCTCCAGTTGCCGCACCGCCAGCCACCGCACCGGCTGCGCCGACGCGTCCGGTGCTCGACGCTCTCCCCATTGTCCCGCACCCGCTCGCGGCGTCCGCAGCCGCCGGGCGACCGGGCGAGGTTTCGCCACGAGATCGAAAGTACCGTTGGCGATCACCCGAACGGGGTATAGATCACGGTTGATCCATCACCGCTCGGGTAGTCCGATGTGTGCGAGACGAGCGTGCCGCGAGCGGCGCGTGAACCGGAAGGAGGACACCGTGGGAATCCTGAGCTGGATCATCTTCGGTCTGATCGCGGGCGCGATCGCCAAGTTCATTCTGCCGGGCAAGGACCCCGGCGGCATCATTCTCACGATCGTGATCGGCGTGGTCGGCGGCCTGCTCGGCGGCTGGCTGGGCACGAACTTCGGCGGCGGAGCCGGTGTCACCGGGTTCAACCTGATGAGCTTCGTGTGGGCGGTGATCGGTTCGCTGATCCTGCTCATCATCTACCGCCTGATCTTCCACAGGTCGCGTGCCTGAGAGATCGCGGAGAAGGTGCCCGGAAACGACTTCCGGGCACCTTTTTCATGGCCGGACCGCGCCGCTCGACAGCCGTTCACGCACCGCGCACGGCGGCGTTCAGCCTTGCTCGTCCTGATCGGATCGCGCAGCCGCGGCGTCGTCCCCGCCGGACTGCGATTCCCGCTGGGATTCCTGCTGCTCACCACCGCGCACCGCGTCCACCTGCCTGCGCAGCTCACGCAGGTCGCGCATCGCCTGCACGGCGCTTGCCCCGTCACTGGACTGGATCGCCATCACCGGTGCGTACTCGTCGTCGGCCAGTTTCAGGCGGGCCCACGAGGCACCGTCCGGGAAGCTGATCGCCAGCACGTCGTCCCACTCGAACAGGCGGGTGCCGACGATGTTGCGCACCTCGATGCCGTGCAGGCCCGCCCGCATCCGCGGCCGCAGCAGCAACAACGCGCCACAGGCCAGCAGCACGCCCAGCGCGGCCATCGACACCTGGTCGGAGACCCGGAAGTAAGCACCGGTCGGAGTGTTGCGCAGCAGGACCGCGGCCACGGTGAACACGACGACCAGCACGATCGCCACCGGGATGACCACCCGGCGCACCTTGCGCGGGCGCACCTCCACCTGCGCGGCACCCGTGCCGGTGGCGGTGCTCACTTCCTCGGCCCGCGGCGTTCCGGAGCCGCCCCGCGTTTCGCCTGCCTGCATGAGACCAGTCTGCCGTGTCCGCGCCGGAGGCTCACAGGAACCCTCGCCCGGAGCCGTCGTAGCCGCGCAGGTCGCGCAGCACCAGCGCGGTCTCCAGCGCCGCCGCGGTGGCCTCGAAACCCTTGTCCTCCACCGAATCGGCGAACCCGGCCCGGTCCAGCGCCTGCTGCTCGGTGTCGGTGGTGAGCACGCCGTTGCCGATCGCGGTGGACTCGTCCAGCGCCACCCGGGTCAGCCCCTGGGTCACCGAATCGCAGACGTACTCGAAGTGCGGCGTCCCGCCGCGGATCACCACGCCCAGCGCCACCACCGCGTCGTGCTGGTGCGCCAGCTGCTGGCACACCACCGGCAGCTCGACCGAGCCCGGCACCCGCACCACGGTCGGCTCCGCGACACCGGATTCCTGCGCGGCCTGCACGGCGCGCTCCAGCATCCGGCCGGTGATCTTGTCGTGCCAGCGGATCGCCGCGATCGCCACCCGCAGGCCGGCGGCCTCCGGGACCTCCACCCGCGGCCTGCCCTCGCCGCTCATGCCGTCACCCCCGGTTCACCGAGACCGTCCCCGCTGATCGAGGAATCTTCGCCGTCGTCCAGGTCCGTCAGCTCGTGGCCCATCCGGTCCCGCTTGGTGCGCAGGTAGCGCAGGTTCTCCGGGTTCGGCCGGATCGGCAGCGGCTCGCGGCCGACGACCTCGAGGCCGTAGCCCTCCAGCCCGATCCGCTTCTCCGGGTTGTTCGTCAGCAGCCGCATCGACTTGATGCCCAGGTCGCAGAGGATCTGCGCGCCCTGGCCGTAATCCCGGCTGTCCACCGGCATCCCCAGCTCGACGTTGGCGTCCACGGTGTCCGCTCCGTCGTCCTGCAGCTGGTACGCCTGCAACTTGTGGATCAGGCCGATGCCGCGGCCCTCGTGCCCGCGCATGTAGAGCACCACGCCGCGGCCCTCGTCGGCGACCTTCTCCAGAGCCGCGGCCAGCTGCGGGCCGCAGTCGCAGCGCAGCGAGCCGAGCACGTCGCCGGTCAGGCATTCCGAGTGCACCCGCACCAGCACGTCCGTGCCGTCGCCGATGTCGCCGTAGACCAGCGCCAGGTGCTCGATGCCGTCCAGGGTGCTGTCGTAGCCGAAGGTGCGGAACGTGCCGTGCGCGGTGGGGATGCGCGCCTCGGCGACCCGCTCGACCTGCTTCTCGAACCGCCTGCGGTAGGCGACCAGGTCGGCGATGGTGATCAGCGCGAGTTCGTGCTCGTCGGCGAAGACCTCCAGCTCGTCGCGCCGGGCCATGTCGCCCTCGCTCTTCTGGCTGACGATCTCGCACAGCGCGCCCGCGGGCCGCAGCCCGGCCAGCCGGGCCAGATCCACCGACGCCTCGGTGTGCCCGGGCCGCCGCAGCACCCCGCCGTGCCGGGCGCGCAGCGGCACCACGTGTCCCGGCCGGGTCAGGTCCTGCGCGGTCGAGCCGCCCGCGGCGAGCACGCCCAGCGTCCGGGCCCGGTCGGCGGCGGAGATGCCGGTGGTGACGCCCTCGGCCGCGTCCACGGTGACCGTGTAGGCGGTGCCCTTGCGGTCCTGGTTGGTGTGGTACATCGGTGGCAGGTCGAGGCGATCGCAGTCCTCGCCGGTCATGCCGACGCACAGGTAGCCGGACGTGTAGCGCACCATGAACGCCACCAGCTCCGGCGTCGCCCGCTCCGCCGCGAAGATCAGGTCGCCTTCGTTCTCGCGATCCTCGTCATCGACCACGATCACCGGGCGGCCCGCCGCGATGTCGGCCAGGGCGCGCTCGATGTCGTCGAACCTGTTGCTCACCGTGTCCGTGCTCTTTCACTCTGGGGTCGTGGTGCGCCGCGCCACACCAGCCCTCGGTTCCGGCACCGGGCGCTGCGTCCCGGCACCACCAGTCTCCCCCGGCTCGCCGCGCTCCTCTCGAACCCGATCACCCGCACCGCAGCGGACCGTCCCTGCTGACGAAGTCGCTGGTCACGCACCTGGGCCGCGCTCGCCGAGCGCGTCCAGCTGTGCGGCGGCCAATCGCTCGAGGTGCTTGGCCAGCACGTCCACCTCGATGTTGACCTCTTCACCCGGTTGGCGCACCCCTAGGGTGGTGAGTTCCCGCGTGGTGGGAATCAACGCGACGCTGAAGCCGTCCGGTTCGGCGTCCACCACGGTCAGCGAGATCCCGTCGACCGTGATCGAGCCCTTCTCGACCAGGTAGCGGGACAGCCCACCGGGCAGGTCGAACCGGGTCAGATCGCCTTCGTCGGAGCGCAGCACGGCCGTGCCGTCCACGTGGCCCTGCACGATGTGCCCGCCGAGCCGATCGCCGAGCGCCATCGCGCGCTCCAGGTTCACCCGGTCCCCGGCCTGGACCGCCTTCAGCGCGGAGCGGCGGACCGTCTCCTGCACCACGTCCACGGTGAAGCGGTCCCCCTGGACCGCGTCCACCACGGTCAGGCACACGCCGTTGACCGCGATCGAGTCGCCGTGCCCGGCATCGGAGGCCACCACCGGCCCTCGCACGGTCAACCGCACGACGTCCTCGGCGGGCTCGACGGCCAGCACGGTCCCGAGCTCTTCGACGATCCCCGTGAACACCGGCTCTGCCTCCTCAACGCCGCGTCGGGACGGCGCTGACGCGCACGTCCGGACCGCTCATCGTCGTCTCTTCGACGTCCCACCACCATGCTTGCGAGACGCTCGCCACTCCCGCCTCGCCCAGCGCGGCCGGTCCGGCGCCCAGCAGCGCGGGTGCGATGTAGGCCAGCACCCGGTCCACCCGCTCGGCGGCCACGAACGCGCCCGCCAGCGCCGGACCGCCTTCCAGCAGCACGTCCACGACTCCGCGGTCCGCGAGCGCGGCCAGCGCGGCCGCGGGATCACCGCCGGGCAACCGGATCGTTTCGGCGGCGTCGTCGAGCACCCGCGCGTCCTCGGGAACCGGGCGGGCGCCGACCTCCACCCGCAGCGGCGGCCGCGCCCCCCGGCCGCCCGGCAC
>NZ_JAFRFW010000143.1:0-3087 GCF_017434145.1 Saccharopolyspora sp.
CCATGCCGCGGATCGTGTCGAGCACCGCGGCGCTGTCCCGCACCGAACGGGTCAGCACGTGCTCGTGGGCCACCGGTCCCCAGTATTCACCGTGGCCCGGACCTAGCGAGGTGCGCGCCCGCGTGGGCTTGAGCCCCACCAACCCGCAGCAGCTCGCGGGAACCCGGATCGAACCCGCCATGTCGTTGCCGTGCGCGACGGGCGTCATCCCGGCGGCGACCGCGGCGGCCGAGCCGCCGCTGGAGCCACCGGGCGAACGCGACGGATCCCAGGGGTTGCGCGTCGCGCCGTGCGCGAGCGGTTCGGTGGTGACGCTGGTGGCCAGCTCGGGCATGTTGGTCTTGCCGCAGAACACGAACCCTGCCGCGCGGAATCGCGCCGCCAAGTGCGAATCCTCCGGCTCGGTCCAGCCGTGGTCGCGCAGCACCCGCATCCCACCGTGCAACGGGTCGCCAGCGGAGTGGCACACCATGTCCTTCAACAGCATCGGCACCCCGCGGAACGGGCCTGCGGGCAACTGCGCCGATGCGGCCTGTGCCACCGCTTTCTCGAACAGCGGCGTGACGACCGCGTTCAGCGCGCCGTTGGTTCGCTCGATGCGTTCGATGGCCGCCTCGGCGAGTTCCGAGGGTGTGAGCTCGCCCCCGCGCACCAGCTCGGCTTGCTCCGTCGCGTCCAGCCACGCCAGCTCGTCGTCGCGCACCGAGTCACCAGCCATGTCCATCCTTGCCCCCGAGTTCCGATGCCGGTCGCGATCACCTTCGCACAGTTGCCTGCACCGGCTCACGAATCGGCGCGGAAACCCTGCCAGGACAACGGATGGACCCACCTGCCCTGCCGATCACCGGTCCCGCAGCCGCTCGCGGGCGGTCAGCGCGCCGGGCGGCGCTCAGCCGTCCGCTCGGCCCGTCCCGCTTCGACCGGCCGCAGGCATCAGCGCCAGCGCGCCCAGCGACAGCACGCAGCACCCGACGATGTACCAGCTGATGCTCGTGCTGCCTCCGGTGCTGGTCAACAGCGCCGCGGCGATCAGCGGCGCCGGACCGCCCGCGATGACCGACGAGAGCTGGTAACCCAGGCCCGCTCCGCTGTAGCGCACGTTGGTGCCGAAGCTTTCCGCGATCAACGCCGACTGCGGCCCGTACTGGATGTCGTGCACGATCAGCGACACGACGATGCCGATCAGCACCAGCCCGCCGCTGCCGGTGTTCAGCAGCCCGAAGTACGGGAACGCGTACGCAGCCGTGAGCACGATCCCCAGAGCGTAGATGCGCCTGCGCCCGAACCGGTCGGACAAGTGCCCGAACAGCGGGATGGTGATCAGGCCGATGGCCGCCGCGATCAGCGTGTAGTTGAGGATCTGGCTGCGCGGCATGTCCAGCTCGGTCGTGCCGTAGGTCAGCACGAACGTGATGAACAGGTAGAACGGCGCCTGCTCGGACAGCCGGACGAATGCGGCCGTGAGCACCTCCAGCGGGTGGTCCCGCAGCGCCCGCCACACCGGCATCTTCACCACCGCGCGCTGCTGCTTGACCTCGCGGAAGTCCGGGCTCTCCAGCACGCGCAGCCGGATGTAGAGGCCGACCGCGATGAGCACCACGCTGGCCAAGAACGGAATCCGCCAGCCCCAGACCTCGAATGCGTCCCCGGTTGCCGCGCTGACCGCGGCGACGGTGCCGGTGGACAGCAGCAGCCCGATCGGCACGCCCATCTGCGGCCAGCTCGCCATCAGTCCGCGGCGGTTCTGCGTGCCCCATTCCATGGACAGCAGCACCGAACCGCCCCACTCGCCGCCGACCCCGATGCCCTGCAACACGCGGAGCACGACCAGCAGGATCGGAGCGGCGAACCCGATGGTCGCGTGGCTCGGGATCAGACCCATCAACACGGTCGCCACGCCCATCAGCAGCAGCGTGCTGATCAGCGTGGCCTTGCGGCCGATGCGGTCGCCGAAGTGCCCGAACACCGCCGCACCGACCGGCCGGGCGGCGAAGCCGACGAACAGCGTGGCGAACGATTCGAGGATGGCCGTGCTCTCGTCCGAGTGCGGGAAGAACACGCTGGGGAAGATCAGCGCTGCGGTGGTGCTGTAGAGGAAGAAGTCATACCACTCGATGGTCGTGCCGACGACGCTGGCGACGACGGCTCGGCGGCGTTGGGTGCGCGGTGTCTCGTCGATGGCCGGCGTTGCGTCCATGTGCGGCCTCCCTGCCCGGAATGGCCACTGAGGATTGCTCCGCCCGGTTGCTTTGTCAACGTACGAAATCCCCGGTTCAGCACGCGAGGAGCGCGCGGCGCTGCTTCCGCGCTCGGTGCACACCGGCTACGAGCAGTTCAAAGCCGTGATCCGCTGCAGCCACCGGGCCGGTCGAGTTCGCTCCGGTCGCGGCGGAGCAGATCGCTCATCCGGTCAGCAGGGTGCTCAGGTCCGGGAGCACCAGCGCCGCCACCAGCACCAGGCAGATCACCTCGATGACCTGCTCGATGCGCTGGCCGGACCGGGAACCCACCCGCCACCGCAGGTTCTTCGGCAGCACGTGCCCGCGCCGCCAGCGGCTGCCCGCGCACTCCGCCGGTCCCGAGCACTGCGAGCATCGGCGGCGCATCGGCCACGTCCACGGGATTCCGCTGCGGGTGGCGGACTCGCCCGCGGAGTGCACGATCATGCCGACCGCGATGGAAACCCCGGCGTACCAGCCGAGTTCGTCCCCTTCCCCGCCGACGAGCAGCGCGAGCGTGATCACCGCGGCGGCCAGCAGCGCCATCCCGTCCCGATGCGTGCGCAACCGGCGGCGCACCCATCCGGGACCGGAGCGGGACAGCGCCGCGATGCCGGGCGCGAGCACGACGATCAGCGTCGCCATCGTCACCCACGGCGTGACCAGCGCGCCGAGCCCGACGAGCAGTCCGGTGGCGACCGCGAAGACCGGTGTGTGCACCAATCCGCGGTGCTCGCCGTCGCCTTTCGGGTCGTGCGGCAGCCGAGTGCGGGCGTACGCGGCACGGGCCAGGCGTTGGAAGGACTTGCCGACCGCGGCGGTGACCGGGCCGCCGGAGCGGTACGCCGTCGTGCCGTCCGCGTCCAGG
>NZ_JAFRFW010000008.1:0-2235 GCF_017434145.1 Saccharopolyspora sp.
GTCGCGACCGCGGCGAGCTGCGCGACGCGGTGGCCGGAGCGCTCGCAGCGGAACCGTCCGCCGCGCTGCGCGGCGAGGTGCTGCGCCCGGCCAAGTTGGCGGTGCTGTTCTCCGGGCAGGGCTCGCAGCGCGCCGGTGCGGGCCGGGAGCTCGCCACGCGGTTCCCCGCCTTCGCCACCGCCATGGACGACGTCCTCGCCGAGCTGGACCCGCACCTGGACCGCCCGCTGCGCGAGCTGCTGTTCGCCGCGCCGGGCAGTCCCGAAGCCGCCGAACTGGACGAGACCGGGACGACCCAGCCCGCCCTGTTCGCCGTGCACGTCGCGCTGCACCGGCTGCTCGAATCATGGGGCGTGCGGCCGGATTTCGTCGCCGGGCACTCCATCGGCGAGCTCAGCGCCGCGCACGTCGCCGGGGTGCTGTCGCTGCCCGACGCCTGCGCGCTGGTCGCCGCGCGCGGGCGGCTCATGCAAGCGCTGCCGCGCGACGGAGCGATGGTTTCCGTCCAGGCGACCGAGCAGGAGGTCACTCCGCTGCTGCCGCCGGAGATCTCGATCGCCGCTATCAACTCGCCCGACGCGGTCGTGCTCTCCGGTGCCCGGGACGAGGTGGAGGCGGTCGCAGCGCAACTGCGGGAAAACGGCCGCCGGACCAAGCAGCTCCCGGTCAGCCACGCGTTCCACTCGCGGCTGATGGACCCCATGCTCGAAGAATTCCGCGGCGTCGTGCGGGACCTGGATTTCGCCCGCCCGCAGCTGCCCGTGGTGTCGAACCTGACCGGGCGGCTCGCGGGCGCGGACGAACTCACCGATCCCGAGTACTGGGTGCGGCACGTGCGCGAAACCGTCCGCTTCGCCGACGGTGTGCGCACGTTGGCCGCCGAGGGCGCCACCGCGTTCGCCGAGCTCGGTCCGGACAGCGTGCTGGCCGGGATGGCGCAGGAAACCCTGGAGCCGGGTGCGCCGGTGATCCCGGTGCTGCGCCGCGATCGGTCCGATGTGGACGCAGCGGTGACCGCGCTCGCCCGGCTGCACGTTGCCGGGGTCGGCATCGATTTCGACGGCTTCTTCGCCGGTTCCGGTGCACGCCGGGTGAGCCTGCCGACCTACCCGTTCCAGCACGAGCGGTTCTGGCCCAGTGCCGCGGCGAACACCGGCGACGCCGCAGGTCTCGGGCTGACCGGCGCGGACCATCCGCTGCTCGGGGCCTCGGTCCGGCTCGCCGACGGCGGGCTGCTGTTCACCGGGCGGCTATCGACGGCCACTCAGCCGTGGCTGGCCGATCACGTCGTCGGCGGCCACGTCTTCTTCCCCGGTACCGGGTTCTTGGAACTCGCGGTGCGCGCGGCCGACGAGGTCGGCTGCGCCCAAGTGCGGGACCTGACGCTGGCCGCGCCGCTGGTGCTGCCCGAGCAGGGCGCGGTGCAGCTCCAGCTCTGGATCGGCGATCCGGACGAGTCCGGGCAGCGCGAGCTGCGACTGCACTCCCGGCCCGCCGAGGACGCAGCGTGGGTCCAGCACGCCGCGGGCACGCTGGCCGAGGACGAACACGTGCTGGACTTCGACGGCGCCGCATGGCCGCCGCCAGATTCGTCCGAAGTGGACATCGAAGGGATCTACGACGACTACGCCGCAAGCGGACTCGCTTACGGCCCGGCTTTTCGCGGACTGCGAGCGGTTTGGCAGTGCGGTGAGGACTACTTCGCCGAGGTCCACCTGCCGCGGCAGGCCCCGGACGCCGAGCGCTACGGCGTGCACCCGGCACTGCTGGACGCGGTGTTGCACGCGACCGTGTTCGCGGTGTCCGAAGGCGACGGCCGCGGACTGCTGCCGTTCTCGTGGAGCGGCTGTTCGCTGCACGCCTCGGGGGCTTGTTCGCTGCGGGTGCGGATCACCAAGAACGGCGAGGATTCCGTGCGGTTGGTGGCCGCCGACCCGCTCGGCGTTCCGGTGCTGTCGGTGGACTCGCTGGTGCTGCGTGCAGCGGGCGATCAGCAAGCCGCGACTCGGCGCGACGAGCTGAGTTCGTTGTTCCACCTCGACTGGGTCGACCACGAACTGGCAGAGGTCTCCGGAGACCTGGCCGCCGCCGGGGATTGGGCCGTGCTCGGGCCGGATGACTTGGGACTGGGCCTCGGCGAGCTCGTCGCGTCCGCCGACGACCTGACCGAGGCGCCGCCCGCAGCGGTCGCGGTACCGCTGCGCGGCGGGCCCGGGCCGGAGGCGGTGCACGAAC
>NZ_JAFRFW010000144.1:0-2506 GCF_017434145.1 Saccharopolyspora sp.
CGGACGGGTCGGCGGCGCGGCGCCGGGCGCGGGCGGTCTGCCACTCGGCGTCCCGCGCGGCGAGCTCCCTGCTCGCGGTGATCAAGGAAGCGGGCAGCGCGCCCGAAACATCGCCGCGGCGGAGCACGAAGCCCTGCTCGAACTCGACGTCCACGACGGCGGGTCGCTTGCGGGTCAGCTTCGAGGTGGGCGTGGCGACGAACCGGTACCCGGCGCCGTGCGACCAGGTACTGGTGATCCCGGACGGGTCGGCGTCGTGCGCGGGCAGCTGCCTGCCGCCGGACGAGGCGCCGCCCTGGTACGCCTGCTCACTGCGCTTCGCACCGAGCGGCTCGTTCGGGATCACCCAGTCACCAGCCTGCCCGAACAGCTCCCGGTTCGGGTAGGAAGCCGCGTCCGGGTGCTGCGGCACGCCGAACGCGGCGAACGGCAGCGCGCTCAGCGAGTTGCCCGTCGCGGTGCTGTGTTCGGTCCGGGTGCTGCTCGGGAAGGCCGATTCCCCGCCCAGCCCGATGCGGCCGCTGGCGCCGGCCAGTTCGCCGGGGCCGGTCGCCTTCGGATGCATCGTCAACTCGACGCCGAGGCTCGACGGCAGATCCAGCGGCACCCCGTCGGAGCCGTGCGAACCCAACGTTCCGGTCGCCCGGCTCGACGTGAGGGCGGCGCGCAGCATCCTGCGCGTGTGCGCGTCCACCTCGACGCCCGCTTCCTCGAGCGTTCGCTCCGCTCCGCGGACCAGGTCGCGCACGTCGCCGCCGAAGTCGATCGCCCGCCACTTCGCCGGATCATTCGGGAGTCGCACGGCATCGGCGCGCCACCCGGCCAGCGCTGCCGCACCGGCGTCGTCCGCGCTGCGTCGGTGGATCTCGCCGCTGCGCGAGCCCGCGGGGCCGGGGATCGCGTCCTCGACCGGGGTGTGCGTGGTGACGGTGCGGGTGTCCGGGGCCGCCGCGATGCGCTCGCCGTGGCGCTCGATGCGCAGGTCGAACAGCAGCTTCACGCGGTGCTCGGCCAGCGCGCCGCGCACCGTTTCGGTGTGGGTGTGCTCGATCGTGCCGTCCTGGCGCACGTTCCGGGATGCCTTGAGCCCCTCGAAGGCGTGGCCGAGCCCGAGCCCCCAGTAGTTGTACGGCGCACCGTGCTCGGCAGGCGCGGTGCTCGCGGCGGCCTCGTCGTTCTGCATCATCACCGACGGGATGGCCATGTTGAACACTTCCAGCACCGCCCGCCGGAAGCTGCGCGCCGTGCTGGTCACGAACGACGCCTTGGTGGCCCGCTGCCGCTCGCCGTGCTTGATGCCGACCGGCTCGGCCTGCCCCACCTGCTCGGCGGCCACGTGCAGCTCGTAGGTCTCGCCGCGGAGCCGGTCCTCCAACCGCAGCGGGGCGCTCGTGCCGCCGTTGGACAGATCGCGCAGCGAAGCCTGGATCCGCGACAGGTAGCGCTCGGCTTCGGCGTAGTTGTCGTGCGCGGTCCCCTGCGAGGCCGGGGAAAGCAGCTCGTCCGCCCGTTCCTGGCCGAGGCGCCGCACCAGCTGGTCGTGCAGCGGCTTGAGCTGATCGCTCAGGTCGACCGGCTCGATCACCCCGTCCGCCCAGCGCGGGGCGCCGAGGTCCTGGCCGTCCGGGATCGGGCTGAGGTCCGCGCGCTCCGGCCGCGACTCGGGCTCGGGCAGCCGCGGCGGCTCTGGCCCCTCGGCGGCGCGGTGGGCGTCCTGCTCGGCCTGCCGGATGCGGAGTTCGTGCAGCTGCTGGTCGTCGACCACCGCCCACACCGCGTTCGGCAGCTCGAAGCGCTCCGCCGCGCGACCGACCTCGCGGGAGCTGAACAGGTTCCAGCGGTCCAGCTTGCCGCGGCGGCGGGTCTCGACGGCCTGGGTGGCTTCCAGGGTGGCGCTGATGACGTGCACCCGGCGCGGTTCGGAGGACATCGCCAGCTCGTCGGTGATGGTGCTGCGGTGCCCGTCCGTGCGGCCCTTGGAGTTGTTCAGCACGTCGATCGTGCTGAACAGCATCCCGAAGCCGTAGCTGGTCGTGCCGGGGCTGTGCCCGGAGGTTTCGCTGGTCGCCATGAAGGCGGGCTCGATCGTGCTCTTCCAGCCCCAGCTGCGGCTGCGCTCGGAACCGGTGGTGCTGGTGCCGGTGCTGGACTCCTCCGGTTGCAGCCACACGGTTTCGTGCTTGTTGACGTCGCGCAGCTGGTAGGAGACCGCCGCGCTGCCTTCGGTGTTCGCCAGCCTGCGCGTCCAGCCGAGTCCGCTGATCCGCTGCAACCGGCTCAGCGCCCGCCGGTCGCGGCGCAGCGCGCCCGCGGAGACGGTCTGCTCGATGAGCCGGGAGTTGGCGCCTGCCGGGAAGCTCATCGCCGGGTCACCGGAAGACCGGTGCAGCAGCGACCGCAGCGATCCGCGCACGTGCTCCAGCCCGCGCACCGACAGCAGGTGCACGCCGTCCAGCTTCGAGGTCCGGCCGTGGCGCAGCAGGTCGCTGTGATTGATCGAGACGTC
>NZ_JAFRFW010000009.1:0-10252 GCF_017434145.1 Saccharopolyspora sp.
CGCGGCAGCCCGTGCGGACGTGCGCGATCAGAGACCGGCGGCGCTCTTGAGCGCGGCGGCGCGGTCGGTGTTCTCCCACGGCAGGCTCACGTCGCTGCGGCCGAAGTGGCCGTAGGCGGCGGTCTGCGCGTAGATCGGGCGCAGCAGGTCCAGGTCCCGGATGATCGCGGCCGGGCGGAGGTCGAAGACCTCGTTGATCGCGGCCTGGATCTTGACCGGGTCCACGTTCTCGGTGCCGAAGGTCTCCACGAACAGCCCGACCGGGGCGGCCTTGCCGATCGCGTAGGCGGTCTGCACCTCGATGCGGCTGGCCAGCCCGGCGGCCACCGCGTTCTTCGCCACCCAGCGGGTCGCGTAGGCCGCGGAGCGGTCCACCTTCGACGGGTCCTTGCCGGAGAACGCGCCGCCACCGTGGCGGGCCATGCCGCCGTAGGTATCCACGATGATCTTGCGGCCGGTCAGGCCGCAGTCACCCATCGGGCCGCCGACCACGAACCGGCCGGTCGGGTTGATCAGCTGGCGGGTGTCGGCCGCTTCCAGCCCGACCCGGTCCAGCTCCGGACGGATGACGTGCTGATCGATGTCCTTGACGAGCTGGCTGTCCAGGTCGATGCCGTCGGCGTGCTGGGAGGACAGCACGACGGTGTCCAGCCGCACCGGCTGGTCGCCGGCGTACTCCACGGTCACCTGGGTCTTGCCGTCGGCGCGCAGGTACGGAACGGTGCCGTTCTTGCGCACGTCGGTCAGCCGACGGGACAGGCGGTGCGCCAGCGTGATCGGCAGCGGCGCGAGCTCGTCGGTGTCGTCGCAGGCGTACCCGAACATCAGGCCCTGGTCGCCCGCACCCTGCTTGGCGATCTCGTCGATGACGCCCTCGACCCGGTTCTCGTGGGCGGTGTCCACGCCCTGGCCGATGTCCGGGGACTGCGCGTCGATGGAGACGTTCACACCGCAGGTGTTGCCGTCGAAGCCCTTGTCCGACGAGTCGTAGCCGATCTCCAGGACCGTGTCCCGCACCAGCTGCTGAAAGTCCACGTTGGCGGTGGTCGTGATCTCACCGGCGATGTGCACCTGACCGGTGGTGATCATGGTCTCGGCGGCGACGCGGGACCGGGGGTCCTGCGCCAGCAGGGCGTCCAGGATGGAGTCGCTGATCGCGTCCGCCATCTTGTCCGGGTGACCCTCGGTCACCGACTCACTGGTGAACAACCTGCGGTTGATCTCACTCACGGCTCAACCTCACCTCTGTCGCTACTTTGGCGGCTTCGATCCTTGCGTACCGGCCGCTCCGATGTCATGGAGTTCCACTCCATGGCACCGGAGCAACCGTCCCCAACAGGGGTCTTATGCTGTTTTAATGATCATGCACGGGCGTGGATGATGCCCCACGCCAGGCTCCCGGCGTTACCGGAGTCGACCCAGGCGCGCAGCCCGCGCTTCATCTTCGTGCGGTACTCCTCGCTGATCCGGTCGGCCAGCTCGGACTCGCGGCTCTCCAGCACCTCCAGCACCCGGCCGTAGTGCACCGGCAGGTACTCGCTGAGGTCCTCGAATTCGAAGTTCTGCAGGCCCAGCCGGGCCAGCTCGCGGCGGTAGAAGCCGGGCGTGCCCATCGTGTCCAGGTTGAGCCGCTCCAAGATCGGCCCGAGGTCCTGCTTGCGGGCGTCGTCGGCGGCCATCGGGTCGGTGAACACGAACGAGCCGCCCTTGCTCAGCACCCGGGTGGCCTCTTCGAGAACCCGCTCGCGGTCACCGCTGTGCAGGATCGCGTCCTGCGACCACACCACGTCGAACGCGTTGTCCTGGAACGGGATGTCCTCGAACGAGCCGTCCTTGACCTCGATGAGGTGGTCGAGCCCCTCGGCGCGGTTGAACTCGACGTTGCGCCGGTTCTCCACCTCGCTGAGGTTCAGGCAGGCCACCTTGCAGCCGTAGGTCCGGGCCAAGTGCCGCGCAGCACCACCGTAACCGGCGCCGATGTCGAGCACGCGGGTCTGCGGTGTGATCTCTACCTTGCTCACCATCCGCTCGACGGTGCGCCGGGACGCGGCATCGATGTCCTCGTCCTTGGTCTGGTAGAGGCCGACGTGGATGTCGTTACCGCCCCAGACGTTGAAGTAGAAGTTGTCCGCGTCCTCGGAGTTGTAGTAGTCGCGGGCGGTGTGCACCGCCGCCGAGTACATGTCGGACAGTTCGTCCTCGGCCCGGTAGTTCTTCTCCGCGACGTGGATGAAGAAGTCCGGGTCCTGGTCGGCGTGCGTTTCCTGGAAATCGCCGTAGGTGTCGATCCGCTGGAATCCGACCTCGCGCAGCAGCCGCCGCACGTAATTCTTCCGCAACGGGTACATGTTGAGGAAGAATTCACTCTTGTCCGGGAACGTGTACTTGAACCGGGCCAGGCCCTCGTCCACGTGATCGGGTTCCGCGGAAACGTCCTCACCCGCGTAGTAATAGGTGTGCTTGCTGGAGAACCCGTCGTCCAGAATGGAGTCGTAGTTGCGCTGGTCGATGATCAGCACGCCGTCGTGCTTGAGCATCGCGTAGAACTCCGCCAGCGTCTTGCGCCGGTCCCGCTCGGAGAACAGGTGCGTGAACGAGTTGCCCAAGCAGATGATCGCGTCGTACGCGCCGTGCACGTCCCGGTTCAGCCACCGCCAGTCGGCGTGCACCACGCGCAGGATGTGCCCGCCGTAGGCCAGGCCGTTGCGGAACGCCTGGGCGAGCATCTGCGGGCTGCCGTCCGCGCTGACCGTCTCGAAGCCCTCTTCCAGCAGCCGCACGGAATGGAACCCGGTGCCGGTCGCCACGTCCAGCACCGATTCCACACCGCGGGCTTTGAGCTGTTCGACGAAGAACTGGCCTTCGCTCTCGTAGCGCTTCTTCCAGTCGATCAGGTCGTCCCACTTGTCGACGAATCCGCCGACGTACTCGTGCGTGTAGTGGTCGGATTCGCGCACTTCCAACGGGTTGTCGCCGAAGACCTGCTCCTCGCGGGCGACCAGCTCGGCCGTGTTGTCGACCGCACCGTTGCCGTCGCCGTGCGCCAGGTCATCCACGCTCTTGGCCATACTTCACTCCCACCACTCGCGTTGGTCATGCGCCTCTGCACCGCACTCGGGTCCGCGCGAATCCGCCCCGAGATCATCTCGCGGTCGTGCCGGGTCGCCAATCGAAATGGCGACGCCTGCGCACCGGCGCGGGCGGCCGAAAAAGTTCAGGCCGCAACACCTGCGCCAGTCCTCGCACTCAGTCAGCGCCTTTGCCGACCGGCTTCGACGCGAAATCCGTGCGTCGAGTAACCAAACTAGGCGAATGAGTTGCTGAAGCAACCGTGCAAAGCTGTGACACTGATCACATGGGTGGGATATTAGCGTGATTCAACCGATCACCCTGGGTAAAAAAATGCGCTTTCACCTGCGCTTATTCCGGAGATTGCGGAGGCATGTCACGATCAGATAAGTGCACGGTCGCGCCGGAGTGTGTACCATCGCGTACGCAGCACTTACCATGACAACAACGAATAGCGCAACCGCGGATGCCTACAAAATTGCTCACGCTGGGCTCGCGGTGGGGATCGATTTCCCTTTTCCGCCGGTGAGATCGATCGGGGGGCCACGGATGTTACGATCCACACCGCAGCAGCGCCAGACTTTGGCACAAGATCTTTTCAGTTGCCGCTTCCTCGCTGGTCAGGCCAGGTCGATCAGGACGATCCCGGCCACCACGACCCCGGCGAGCACCGCCCGGCCGCGGCCCATCCGCTCGCCCAGGAAGATCGCCCCGAGCAATGCGCCGAACACGATGCTGGTCTCGCGCAGCGCCGCAACCGGTCCAAGGGTTGCCCGTGTTTGCGCCCACAAAACGATCCCGTAGGCGGCCATCGAAACGAGCCCGCCCGCAATTCCGCCGCGCCAATGCCGGCGCAATCCGGGCAGAAAACTCCGGCGCCGCGCGGCCCAGCCGGCCAGCGGCAACGCGGGCCCCTGCAGCAGGAACATCCAGGCCGCGTAGCCGAGCACACCGGTCCGGTGCACTCCGACGCCGTCGATGACCGTGTAAGTGGCGATCAGCAGGCCGGTGCCGAACGCGGCGAGCAGACCCGGCACAGCGGTGCGGCCGGGCATCCCGCCGACGAACACCAGGCTCAGCAACCCCGCGGAGACCACCAGCACCCCGGCCAGCTGCACCGCCGGGATGCGCTGGCCGAGCAGGACGGCGGACAGCAGTGTCACCACCCACGGCGAAGTGCCGCGGGCCAGCGGGTAGACCTGGCTGAACTCGCCCAGCCGATAACTGGCCAGCAATCCGAATTGATAAAGGACGTGCACCGCGGCGGAAGCCAGCACCAGCGGCCAGGCTTCCGGTGCGGGCGGGCCGGTGAACATCACCACAACTGCGCCGACCGCGGTGTAGGTGAGGCCGATCAGCGAGAACCCGATCATCCGGTCGGCCACCCCGTGCGCGAGCGCGTTCCAGGTCGCGTGCAACACCGCCGCCAGGAGCACCGCCAGGGTGACCAATGTCCCCGCTTGTTGCGCTTCAGCGGCCACGTCGGTCATAGCGCCCCCAGATCGTCTCCCCCGACCCTAGATCAACTCGACGTCTTGATCAGCCGATCGACCGCTGCGTTCCGTCCGCTGGGACCACGTGCGCACGCACCCGGCCGCCCCAGGTGAACCCCTGCCGCACGGAGTCGGGCGAGAGCATCGGCGAGCCATTGGCCGCCGCCGACGCCGATCACGTCGTATCGGCCTCCGACGACGATCCCCCAGCCCGCGATCTCCATCGCGGCGCGCGTTCCGTACTCCTGCACGACTGCGAAGGCCCGCGCCCTGGCGTTGGCGACCTCCACGGCCATCCGGCGGGCGAACTCCTCTTCTCCGCACATCGGCGGGTGTCCGGTCAGGTCCGGCACCAGCAGGTCCAGCGGATCGCGCCCGATTCCGCCCGTTCCGTCCATGGGTGACTCCTCTCTCCCGTGCCCGCGTGCCGTTCGCCGCGATTGATCGGGAGATTAGAAGTTGACATCCAAGGCCGGGTATTCCCCGATCGTGCGATCTTGAATGTCAGGAAATTTCGCTAGACTGCTGGCCGGATCAGCAGAAGGGGACGACGGCATGACGGGCTCATCGCCGCAGCTGCGCCGGCTCGGCGCGGAACTGCGCAGGCTCCGGGAGGCGGCGGGACGCACCCAGACCCAGGTCGGCGACGCCATCGGGCGCAGGCACACGACGATGGTCAATTGGGAGCACGGCAACACCAAGATCAGCGAAACCGATCTCGTGCGGCTGCTGGCGGAACTGCGCGCACCGGCCGAAGTGCGCAAGGGCCTGGAGCAGTTGCGGGCGGAATCCCGGCACGGCGCCGGGCAGTGGGCGGTCTACGGACTACCGGAATGGCTGCGGCCGCTGGTCAGCTTCGAGGAGGACGCCACCGAGATCCGCACGTTCGAACCGGTGCTGGTTCCCGGGCTGCTGCAAACCGAGGACTACGCCCGCGCCATCCACGACGCGGGGCGGCACAAGGTCGCCCCGGAATTCGTCGATCGATGGGTGCAGGCGCGAATGCAACGGCAGCAACGGCTCACCGGGCCGAACCCGTTGCACCTGCACGCGATCATCGCCGAGGCGACCTTGCGGCTGGCCGTCGGCAGTCCCGAAGTGCTGGCCGATCAGCTCGATCATCTGCTGGACCAGAGCAAATCCGCCAACATCACGATCCAAGTGCTCACGGCGACCCATGACGGCTACGGCGGAATCGCGACGAACTTCACCCTGCTGCACTTCGCGAACCCGGAGATCGACCCGCCGATGTGCTACTTCGACGGCCCGCTGGGCGGGCACATGATCAGCGATGCGGGCGACGTCGCGACCATGGACGGGATGTTCGGTGACTTGCGCCGGATGGCTCTTGCACCCGGCGAATCCCGCGAGATGCTGGCTCGGGTACTGCACGAGCTACGCGAGGAAAACGATCATGGTTGAGTCGCGCGACGTCCCCTGGCGCAAATCGAGCTACAGCGACGCCGGCGGCAACTGCGTGGAAGTGGCGACCCTGACCGGCGGCGGCTCGGCGGTCCGCGACAGCAAGTCCCCGGCCGCCGGAACCCTGCACCTCACCGCCGCCGCCCACACCGCCTGGATCGCCGCCCTCAAACAGGGCCACTTCGACGCACCCTGACCCCGAAGCCACCGAGTGAACGGCCCGCTCGTCCCAATAGTTTGGTCCAACGGTCCGTTCGCTCACGGTCCACGCACGTACGCGACCGGCTACCGCGGCAGGTCGAGCCGAGTGAACGGCCCGTTCGTCCCACTAGATTGGACGAACAGGCCGTTCACTCGTGGAGAAGCGGGGTCAGGACTTCAGGGTCGGGAAGTGCTCCTCGCGGTACTCGCCGGGCGGGGCGGCGTCGGTGAGCTGTTCGGTCTCGCGGGTGCGGAGTTCGACGCGGCGGATCTTGCCGGAGATGGTCTTGGGCAGGTCGGTGAACTCCAGCCGCCGGATCCGCTTGTACGGCGCCAAGTGCTCGCGGGCGATCCGCAGGATCGCCAGCGCCGAGTCCTCCCCCGGCTCCCATCCGGCGGCCAGCACGACGTACGCCTTCGGCACCGCCAGCCGGATCGGGTCCGGCGAGGGAACCACCGCGGCCTCGGCGACGGCCTCGTGCTCCAGCAGCACGCTTTCCAGCTCGAACGGTGAGATCCGGTAGTCCGACGCCTTGAACACGTCATCGGTGCGCCCGACGTAGGTGATGTAGCCCTCGGAATCCCGCGATCCGACGTCGCCGGTGTGGTAGTAGCCGCCGCGCAACACCTCGGCGTTGCGCTCGGCGTCGTCGGCGTAGCCGGTCATCAGGCCGACCGGCCGCGGGTCCAGGCGCAGGCAGATCTCGCCTTCCTCGGCTTCCCGGCCACCGGCCGGGTCCACCAGCGTGACCTCGAAGCCGGGCAGCGCGCGGCCCATCGATCCGGGTTTGAGCTCCTGGCCGGGCGTGTTGGCCACCTGCACGCTGGTCTCGGTCTGCCCGAAACCGTCCCGGATGGACACTCCCCACGAGCGGCGGACCTGCTCGATGATCTCCGGGTTGAGCGGCTCCCCGGCGCCGACGACCTTGCGCGGCGGAGTCGGCAACGCGCTCAGGTCCGCTTGGATGAGCATCCGCCACACCGTGGGCGGGGCGCAGAAGCTGGTCACTCCGCAGCGCTCGATCTCGCGCAGCAGCGCCGGAGCGTCGAAGCGGGAGTAGTTGTAGATGAACACCGTCGCCTCGGCGTTCCACGGCGCGAACACGTTGCTCCACGCGTGCTTGGCCCAGCCCGGCGAGGAGATGTTCAGGTGCACGTCCCCCGGTTCCAGCCCGATCCAGTACATAGTGGACAGATGGCCGACCGGGTAGGAAACGTGGGTGTGCTCGACGAGCTTCGGCTGCGCGGTGGTGCCGGAGGTGAAGTACAGCAGCAGCGGGTCGGCGGCGCGGGTCGGTCCGTCCGGGGTGAACGACTCGTCCGCGGCTTCGCTGTCCGAATAGGACTGCCAGCCGTCCGCGCCACCGACCGCGATGCGGGTGTAATCCCCTGGCACATCGGCGAATTTGGCGGTGTCGGCGGCCGTGGTGACCACGTGCTTGGCCCCGCCCCGATCGACCCGGTCGCGCAGGTCCGCCGCGCCGAGCAGCGTCGTCGCCGGGATGATCACCGCGCCGAGCTTCATCGCGGCCAGGATCGTCTCCCACAGCTCGACCTGGTTGCCCAGCATCAGGATCAGCTTGTCGCCGCGGGCCACGCCGAGGCCGCGCAGCCAGTTCGCGACCTGGTTGGAGCGCCGGGTCAGATCGCCGAAGGTGAGCTTGCGCTCGCCCCCGTCGGCCTCGACGATCCACAGCGCCAGGCGGTCCTCGCGCGCGGCGATGGTGTCGAACCAGTCCAGCGCCCAGTTGAACTCGGCGGGCTGCGGCCAGCGGAACTCCGCCCGCGCGGCGTCGTAGTCCTCGCGGTGGTGCAGCAGCAGGTCGCGGGCGGCCAAGAACTGCGCACCGGGATTTCCGACCTGCGGGGACTGGGCTTGCTGGGTCACGTGCGGGTCCTCCTCGATGCGGCACCGGTGCCGGGTGGTCTGCCGATCCAACTTAACCGGATACACCCGTTCAGATCCATGATGTTGCTCCGATGCGCGGCACACGGATGGTGCCGTTGACTTCCCGTGTGTTTCTGGTCATTGTTGTTGCTTGTTGTGGCTTCTGTTTCGTCCTGATTTCCCGGCTCGCGGTTAGAACCGATCCCCAGGAGGCAACGTGCACCGACGCGCGACCCGCCGGTTCCGATTCGCGGCGCTGATCGCCGCCGCCGGACTGGCTACGGTGACCGGCATGCCCGCTCAGGCGTCCCCGGCTCCCCAGTGGGAACCGCAGGAACCGCCGCTGACCACGCCGTGGACCGGCCAGGTCGGCCCGGACAACGCGCTGCCCGAATACCCGCGCCCGCAGATGACGCGGGAGCAGTGGCTCAACCTCAACGGCCTGTGGGAGTTCGCCGGCGCCGCCGCTCCCCCCGCGGAGACCTCCGAGCAGATCCTCGTGCCGTACCCGCCGGAGTCCGGCCTGTCCGGGATCCAGCGCCACGACGACCACCTGCTCTACAAGCGCACCTTCGAGGTGCCGCCGGACTGGGCCGGGCAGCGGCTGCTGCTGCATTTCGGGGCGGTGGACCAGAAAGCCGCGGTCAGCGTGAACGGCAAGGAGGTCGCCGTGCACGAGGGCGGTTCCACCGCCTTCAGCGCCGACATCACCGATGCGGTCACCGATTCCGGACCGCAGGAGGTGACCGTCGAGGTGGAGGACCGCAACGACGCGAACCCCTACCCGGTCGGCAAGCAGCGCAACGATCCCGGCGGCATCTTCTACACCGGAGCCTCCGGCATTTGGCAGACGGTGTGGCTGGAACCGGTGCCGGACTCGCACATCACCGGCCTGAAGATCACGCCGGACCTGCCGGACGGGAGTTTCGCCGTGCGCGCGGACGGTTCCCGCGGCGGCCGGGTCGAGGCCGTGCTGAGCGAACCCGGCGGCGGCGAAGTGGCCCGCGCGAGCGGGGACGCGGGCGCGGACGTGCGGCTGCCGGTGCCGGACCCGCACCTGTGGTCGCCGGACGACCCGTACCTCTACGACCTGAAGGTGCGGCTGCTCGACGACGAAGGCAGGCCGGTCGACGAGGTCGGCAGCTACGCCGGAATGCGCTCGATCGGACTCGTCGACGACGAGCAGGGGCGCCCGCGGCTCGCGCTCAACGGCAAGATCCTGTTCCAGCACGGGCCGCTGGACCAGGGCTACTGGCCGGACGGCATTTTCACCGCGCCCACCGACGAGGCGCTGCGGTCCGACCTGGAGCAGACCAAGCAGCTCGGGTTCAACATGGTGCGCAAGCACATCAAGGTCGAACCGGCGCGCTGGTACGCGCACGCCGACCGGCTCGGACTGCTGGTGTGGCAGGACATGCCCGCGCTGGTGAACGGGCAGACCCCTGGCGAGGACGCGAAGCGCAACTACGAGGCCGAGACCCGGGACATGATCGACCAGCTCGGCAATTCGCCGTCGATCGTGACGTGGGTGCCGTTCAACGAGGGCTGGGGCGAGTTCGACACCGCCCGGATCGCCGAGCAGGTCCAGGAGCAGGACCCGACCCGGCTGGTGGACGCGGCCAGCGGGGTGAACTGCTGCGACTCGCTGCCGGACACCGGCGCGGGGCACATCTACGACGACCACACCTACGTCGGTCCGGGCGCGCCGGAGGTCACCGGCGAACGCGCCTCGGTGGACGGCGAGTACGGCGGGCTCGGGCTCATCGAGGAAGGGCACCTGTGGCCCGGCGAACCGTCGTCGTACGAGATCGTCGAGAACCGCGAGGAACTCACCCGCAGGTACCGCGAGGTGCACGACGACCTGGTGCGGATCATCGGCGAGAAGGGGATCTCGGCTTCGGTGTACACCCAGATCACCGACGTGGAGAACGAGGTGAACGGGTTCTTCACCTACGACCGCCAGATCCTCAAGCCCGACGCCGACGCGGTGCGCGAAGCCAACCGGGCGGTGATCGACGCGGGAACCCCGTGATCCCGAACGAATTCGGTCGCACAGCGAGGAAAATCGAAAAGCCAGCGAGGAGGACGACGATGTCCGTTGGGCACGGTGGCGCCCGGGAGTTCAGCAGGCGCGCGATCGGCGGGGCGGCGATCGCGGCCGCCGGGGCGGCCGGGCTCA
>NZ_JAFRFW010000145.1:0-6561 GCF_017434145.1 Saccharopolyspora sp.
ACGTCTGGAACTTCTACGGTCCGGGCGGGCAGACCAAGAGCCAGAGCGACTGGGTCGTGCAGCTGGCCGCGGAGTGGAACGCCACCCACGACGTGCAGGTCCGCCTGCGGTACGTGCCGAACAAGGACTACAAGTCCGGGCCGACGCTGCAGACCTCGTTCAGCGCGGGCGCCGGACCGGACGTGTTCCTGCTCAGCCCCGGCGACTTCCTGCGCTACTACAACGGCGGCGCGCTCGCCGACCTCACCCCGCACCTGGAACCGGGGATGCGGGAGGACTTCCTGCCGCAGGGACTGTCCACCAGGGTCGTCGACGACCGGGTGTACGGGCTGCCGATGGAGATCGAACCGCTCGCCCTGTTCTACGGCGAGCAAGCCTTCGAGCAGGCGCACCTGTCCGAAGGGGACCTGCCGCGCACCTGGGACGACCTGCTCGCGCTGGCGGAACGGCTGACCACGCCGGAGCGGTTCGGGATGCTGTTCGAGACCAATCCCGGCTACTACCAGAACTACACCTGGTACCAGTGCATGTGGATGGCGGGCGGCGAGGTGTTCACCCCGGACCAGCGCCGCTGCTCGCTGGACTCACCCGCCACGCACCGCGCGTTGCAGTGGTGGCAGGACGCCGTGCGCGCCGGTTCCGCTCCGCGCCGAGTGCGGGGTGAGGGCGGCAACGACTCGATCTCCAACCTCGCGGACGGCTACTGCGCGATGCAGCAGCTCGGGATCTGGGGCATCGCCGAAATCGCCGAGCAGGCGGCCGGCTTCCGCTACGGCGTGACGCCGATGCCGGTGCCGCAGGGCGGTTCCTACACCACCGCGCTGGGCAGCTGGGCGATGGTCGCCAACGCCCAGGGCAACAACCCGGACGCGGCTGCGGAATTCGTGGTGTGGGCGCTGGGCTCGTCCGACCCGGCCTGCGTGGAGCGGGTGCGGCGGTGGAACACCGAGGCCAAGACGAACCTGCCCGCGCGGTACTCGGTGCGCCGGGCCGCCGACCGGCGCGGGGCGTTCGAGAGCGGACCGCTGCGGGTGTTCGCCGACGAGGTGATGACCGAAGCGCGACCGGAACCGCGCTATCCGCCGGAGGTCTACCGTGCGATCTCCGACGCGCTGCAAGCCTGCCAGCTCGACGGCGCCGACCCGGCGCAGGCGGTGGCGGGCGCCGCCGAGCAGATCGACACGTTCCTCGGCACCTACGACGGGGCGGCGATCCAATGACGGCCCCGCGGACTCGGCGCCGCGAAGGCCGCACAGCGCTGGCGTTCCTGGCGCCGGACGGCATCGGCCTGCTGGTGTTCGTGGCGATCCCCGCGGTGCTGGCGCTGGTGGTCGGACTGTTCGATGTGGACGGTTTCGGCAACGTGGAGTGGGCCGGGCTGGACAACTTCCGGCTGATGGCCGGGGACGGGCTGCTGTGGCGCAGCTTCGGCGTGACGGCGCTGTACGCGGTGCTGTTCGTGCCGCTGGCGTTCGCGCTCGGGCTCGGTCTTGCGCTGCTGGTGCGGGACCACTTCCCCGGGGTGGGGGCGGTGCGGGCCGCGCTGTTCCTGCCGAACGCGGTGAGCCTGGTCGTGGTCGGGCTGCTGTGGCATTTCCTGCTCACCGACAAGACCGGGCTGCTGAGCAAGCTCTCGGCGGTGTTCGGCCTCGGCGGGGTGTCCTGGCTCGGCGACCCGGACCTGGCGCTGCTGACGCTGGTGCTGATCAGCGCGTGGTTCCTGATGGGCTACCAGATGCTGATCTTCCTCGGCGGGCTGCACGACATCCCGCGCGACCTCTACGACGCGGCCACCGTGGACGGTGCGGGAACGTGGCACCGGTTCCGGCACGTGACCTGGCCGATGCTGCGGCCGACGAGCTTTTTCGTGCTGGTCACCTCGACGGTCAACGCGGTCACCGGGTTGCAGGCGTTCGACCTGGTCTTCGTCACGACCTCCGGCGGGCCCGCCAACGCCACCTCCACCGTCGTCTACTACGCCTACCAGCAGGCGTTCCAGTTCGGCCGGTTCGGCTACGCGGCGGCGATCTGCGGGTTGCTGGTGCTGGTGCTGGCCGCGATCACCGGCGGGCTGTTCGCGGCGACCAGGGGAGGGCGGTTCGATGCCCAATAAGGCGCTTCGCGCGACGAAGCCGCGGGTGAAGGCGGTGCTGGCGTACCTGGCGGCGCTGCTGACGGTGGCCCCGCTGCTGTGGCTGGCCCTGGCGGCGTTCCGCCCGGAGTCGGAGCTGTTCTCGACGAGCTGGCCGAGCACGCTGACGCTGTCCAATGTGGTCTACGTGCTCACCGAGGTGCCCTTCCTGCGGTACCTGGCCAACAGCGCGTTCGTCGCCACCGCGGTCACGGTGCTCGCGCTGGCCGCGCACTCGATGGCGGCCTACGCGCTGGCCAGGATGAGCTTCCGCGGGCGCGGCATGGCGTTCGCCTCCGTGGTGGCGACGCTGCTCGTCTCGCTGCCGGTGATCCTGGTGCCGCTGTTCCTGATCGTGCGCTCGCTCGGGCTGGTCGACTCCTACGCGGGCCTGATCGTGCCCGGGGTGTTCAACGCGTTCGGGATCTTCCTGCTGCGGCAGTTCTACCTCGGCGTACCGCGCGAGCTGGAGGAGGCCGCGCACCTCGACGGCTGCGGGCACTGGCGGATCTACTGGCACGTGGTGCTGCCGCTGAGCAGGCCGATGCTGGCCGCGCTGGCCGTGCTGTTCTTCCTGGCCAACTGGAACTCCTTCCTGTGGCCGCTGGCGGTGGCGCAGGACGAGTCGCTGACCGTCGTGCAGGTCGGCATCGCCTCGCTGCAAGGGCAGTACGCCTCCAAGCAGCACTACGTCATCGCCGCCGCGATGCTCGCCGCGATCCCGACCGTGCTGGTGTTCCTGCTCGGGCAGCGCTGGCTGATCTCGTCACTGAAGACCAGCGGGCTGCGCTGATCGGTCGGTCTGTCGGGGCTCGCCCGTAGCGTGCCGGTCGGAAGGGGGAGCCATGCGCGCGGCAAGACTGATCTCGCTGGTGCTGCTGCTGCAGTCGCGCGGCAGCATGACCGGCCCCGACCTCGCGGGCGAACTCGAGGTCTCCGAACGCACCGTGGCCCGCGACGTGCTCGCACTGGCCGAAGCGGGCGTGCCGGTCTACGCCGAACGCGGCAGGCACGGCGGCTACCGGCTGCTCGGCGGCTACCGGACCCGGCTGACCGGGCTGCACCGGGGCGAAGCCGAGGCGCTGCTGCTGGCCGCGATCCCCGGCCCGGCGGCCGAAATGGGCCTGACCGGCGAGGTCGCCAGCGCGCGCCGGAAGATCTCCGCGGCGCTCGCCCCGGGCGCCCAGGACGCGCCGGAGCGGGTCAGCAGGCGGTTCCACCTCGACGCGCCCGGCTGGTTCCGCCGCTGCGGAACTCCGCCGCTGCTGGGCGAACTCGCCGAAGCCGTCTGGCAGGACCGGTCGGTGCGAGCGGTGTACCGGCGCGGTGACCGGGAGGTCCGGCGCGACGTCGAGCCGCACGGGCTGGTGCTCAAAGCGGGCGCCTGGTACGTCGCCTGCCGGGTCGGGCAGCGGTTCCTGGTCTACCGCGCCGACCGGTTCCAGCACGTCGAGCTCGCCGGGCCGTTCGACCGCGACGAGTCCTTCGACCTGCCCGGATTCTGGCAGCGGCGCAGCGAGGACTTCGCCCGCAGCCTGCTGCGCGACAGCGTCACCGTCCGGCTCACGCCCGCAGGCGTGCGCGCCTTGCCGGTGCACCTCGACCGCTTCGCCGCGGAGCACGCCGAGCACGGCGAGACCGACGAGCAGGGGCTGGTCACGGCCACGCTGCCCGTCGAATCCCTGGACGTCGCCTACGACCAGCTGCTCGCGCTCGGCCCCGAGGTGGAGGTGCTGGCACCGCCGGAACTGCGGGGGCGGATGGCGCGCGCCGCGGCCAGGTTTGCCGGGCTCTACGCGGAGGCGGGCGAACTCGGACAGCTCAGCGGTAGCCGGTGACGTCCTCCGGCTTTCCCGCCTCGACGACCTCCTCGATGTAGCGCCAGCAGTCCGGCCGGGAACCGTCCACATCGGTGAGTCCGTAGACCTGCGCCAACTGCGCGCTGGACAGCGTCCGCCCGGACCACCGGGCAACCTCGGGATCGGCGGCCAGCGCCGCGACCGCCCGCCCGACGAACCGCGGTGACTCCGAGATGCCGAAGTGCGGCTCGGTCGCCTCCCGCCAGTTCTGCTCGGTCACGCCGAACAGGTCCAGCATCATCTCCGAACGCAGCCAGCCCGGCGTCACCGCGACCGCGGTGCCGCCGTGCGGGCGCAGCTCCTCGGCCAGCCCGAACGCCATCCGGCTCGCGGCGGTCTTCGCCACGTCGAAGAACGCGCCCAGGTCGCCGCGGTAGCGCCGGTTGTACTCCGCCGTGCCGTCGGTCAGCTCCACGACCAGGCCGCCGGGCGTGCGCGACAGCAGCCCGAGCGCGAAATGGCTCGTGATCAGGTGCGCTTCGATGCCGACGCGGAGCCGGTCGATCCCGATCCGCAGCGAGTGCTCCCAGACCGGCTTGTGCCAGTCCGTCAGGTGCTCGCCGCCCAGATCGTTGACCAGCAGGTCCAGCCTGCCGCGTTCGCTTTCGATCCGTGCGACAACCTCGCGCACCTCGTCCGGCTGCGTGTGGTCGGCGCGGACCGCGATGCCCTCGCCGCCCGCCGCGTCGACCAGCCGTGCAGTGTCCTCAATGGTCTCCGCCCGTCCGTAGTCCGACTGCTGTTCGCGGGTGGTGCGCCCGGTCCCGTACACCGTCGCGCTCGCCGCGCCCAGTTCGACGGCGATGCCGCGGCCCGCGCCGCGCGTCGCTCCGGCCACCAGTGCCACCTTGCCCTGTAGCGGTCCAGCCATGCGTTTCCTCCCTGTCGAACGGCCGCTCAGAACGGCCGACGCGGTGAGCCTGACCCCCAATCCGGACATCTGCTGTCGCGATTCACCGCGAGCGCTTTGCCGAATGCCCCGCCTTGCGCCGCCGGACGCGCGGTACGGTGGACGCGGTGATCGCGTAACGCGCGGATCACCGCGTCGGCTGCGAACGAAGGTGCAGCTGCAAAACGAAGACATAGCTGCAAAAAGAAGACCCAGCTGCGACATACGAAGACCCGGCTGCGGACGAAGGCACGGTCGCGAACGAGCGCGGCACTGCCTGCGGTAGCGAGCAGGTGATTACGGGCAGGCGAGAACGACGGTCGAGGCGGAGCTGTGACGTGGGGACACTCCTGGGAGATCTTCCGGCGTGGCTGCTGGACGCGGCCGCGCCGACATGCCTAACGTCCGCACCCGGTACAGGGTTGACCGCGTTTCGATCTTGTGCTTGCACGGGAACACCCCGGCAACGGCCGGACAGTCGGCCGGTACCCCCGGTGACCGCGCACGCGGCGGTCCGAGCAACGCAGAGCGCTCAGCCACGATCAGGAAGGCGGACCCGATGACGCCCCCGCACAACTACCTCGCGGTGATCAAGGTCGTCGGCATCGGTGGCGGCGGCGTCAACGCCGTCAACCGCATGATCGAGGTCGGGCTCAAAGGCGTCGAGTTCATCGCGGTGAACACCGACGCGCAAGCCCTGCTGATGTCCGACGCCGACGTGAAGCTGGACATCGGCCGCGAGATGACCCGCGGCCTCGGCGCGGGCGCCGCCCCCGAGGTCGGGCACAAGGCGGCCGAGGACCACAAGGACGAGATCGAAGAGGTCCTCAAGGGCGCCGACATGGTGTTCGTGACCGCCGGCGAAGGCGGCGGCACCGGTACCGGCGGCGCGCCGGTGATCGCCGACGTCGCCCGCAAGCTCGGCGCACTGACCATCGGCGTGGTCACCCGCCCGTTCTCCTTCGAGGGCAAGCGGCGCGCGAACCAGGCCGAAGAGGGCATCAAGGAACTCCGCGACTGCTGCGACACGCTGATCGTGATCCCGAACGACCGGCTGCTGCAGCTCGGCGACATCGGGGTCAGCCTGATGGACGCGTTCCGCTCCGCGGACGAGGTGCTGCTGTCCGGTGTGCAGGGCATCACCGACCTGATCACCACGCCCGGGCTGATCAACCTGGACTTCGCCGACGTCAAGAGCGTGATGTCCGGCGCGGGCAGCGCGCTGATGGGGATCGGATCGGCCCGTGGCGAGGGCAGAGCCGTGCAGGCCGCGCAGAAGGCGATCAACTCGCCGCTGCTGGAAGCCTCGATGGAGGGCGCGCACGGCGTGCTGCTGGCCATCTCGGGCGGTTCCGACCTCGGCCTGTTCGAGATCAACGAGTCCGCCTCGCTGGTGCAGGAGTCCGCGCACCCCGAAGCCAACATCATCTTCGGCACGGTGATCGACGACTCGCTCGGGGACGAGGTGCGGGTGACCGTGATCGCCGCCGGGTTCGACGCGGGCGCGCCGACGCACAAGAAGCTCGACCCGCAGCAGATCGGCGGCACCGACGAAGCCGGCGAAACCCAGGTGACCGAGGGCCAGGTCGTGGACGGCGAGTCGACGCCGAGCGCGCAGGCCCCGCCCGCCCGGCCGCAGCCGGTCGAGCAGCAGGCGCCTGCGCAACCGGCCACCGCGCAAC
>NZ_JAFRFW010000010.1:0-5767 GCF_017434145.1 Saccharopolyspora sp.
CCGCGGCGGCGTACCGGTCGCCGCTGAAGTGGCGCGTGCGCTGGCGGCACCGCTGCGGGTCACCGTGGCCCGCAAGATCGGCGCGCCGGGCCAGCCGGAGCTGGCGCTGGGCGCGGTGACCGCGCACGGCCCGGCCACCTACGACGAGCGGTTGCTGCGCACCTTCCACCTGGAGCAGGCCGAGCTGGCGCAGGACCGCGAGCGGGAGCGCGCCGAGGCCCGAAGCCGCGAGGAACGGTTCGGCCAAGGTGCGCCACCGCGGCTGACCGGCCGGGACGTGGTGCTGGTCGACGACGGTCTGGCCACCGGCGCGACCGCCCGTGCGGCGCTGCGCATGATCCGGGAGTCGGACCCGCGCAGCATCCTGCTGGCCGTGCCGGTCGGCGCCCCGGACGCGGTCAAGGCGTTGCGCCAGGAGGCCGACGAGGTGCTGTGCGTGCTGCAGCCGGTGGATTTCGCCGCGGTGGGGCAGTGGTACGGCACTTTCCGGGAGACCACTGACGAGGAGATCCTGCGGATCCTCGGCGAGGTGGATGCCGGGCGGGGAACGTCCGGCGGCTAGGCCGCTGAAGAACCCGAGGGACGAGTTCGTCGGCTCGCGTTTCTAACTGTTAATTGCCTCGCTGATTTCAGTGTCGCCCGAAATCAAGCCTCCGGCATCACCCCCGACTCCGAACCTCACAAGAAGAAGCAACGAAGCGAGAGTGCGCAATGCGCAACGGAGTGGGGAGGTTGTGCGGGAATCGGGTGTTCTTGACCACCGCTCGGCGATCTTCTACCTCGATCGTGTGGCCCACACCGCCCGAGTCGGGTTGGCTGAGCGGTTATGAGCCGCTCCGATGACGCCGCTGCGCAGTCCGCTCCACCGCGGCCTTCCACGGCCGATCGATCACGCGGCACCGATGGCGGTGCCTACACCGCGGAGGTGGCCGAGCAAGTGGGGCAAGCGGCGCTGCAACTCGGCGCGCGGCTGCGCGATCCGGGCGTACCGCACTCCGTCGCCGAGATCGAACAGGTCACCCGCGGCTTCGCCACCACCGTCGACGGGATGGCCGAAGGGCTCGCGGGCGTCAACGACTGGCTGCGAGCGGCCGGGCACGCGGGTGCGCTGACCGGGCACGCCGGCGCGGTCGGCGACCGCCTGGCGCACGTCGGCCGGGAACTGGCGCGGCTGGCCGAAGCGGTCGCCGCCGCTGAGCGGTGATCCGGCGAAAAATCGATCGCGCCGCAGCGGCGGGTGCACTACACAGTGCCCGGTGCGCGAACCGTATCCGCTGCGCCCGGTGACCGAGGCCGAATTCGCCCCGTGGGCGCGCATGATCGCCGACACCTACGGCGCCGACCGCTGCGAGCAGGAGCTCACCGGCCAGCGCGCCGCCACCGACCTGGACCGCACGCTGGCCGCGTTCGACTCCGGGACGCCGATCGCGGGTGCCTCGATCTACCGGCGCGCGCTGACCGTGCCCGGTGCGGTGCTGCCGGTGGCCGGGATCGCCTCGGTCGGTGTGGCACCCACTCATCGCCGTCGGGGCATTCTGACCTCGATCATGCGGAGGCAGTTCACTGAACTGCACGAGCAGCGGCGGGAACCGGTCGCCGTGCTGCGGCCGTCCGAAGCCGGCATCTACGGGCGCTACGGCTACGGGCCCGCGACGCGCGGCGATCAGATCCGTTGCCTGCGGCGTTCGATGGTGTTTCGGGACGGGGTGGATTCCGGGTGCGGTCAGGTCCGGTTGTGCCATCGCGAGCAGGCCCGAGCCCGGATTGAAGAGGTCTACGAGCGGGCGAGCGCCGCTACGGTCGGCTGGCCGCGAAGGACCGGGGCGCATTGGGACGTCCGGCTCTTCGACCAGCCGCAGGCCCGCGGTGCTGCGAGCACCCTTCGGTTCGCGCTGCATCACGAGCCGGACGGCGAGGTCAGCGGATATGTCCTCTACCGGCACGCCGTTGATCCGGACGCATCCGCGGTGGTGCAGGTGGTGGAGCTCGCGGCGGTCTCGCGGCAGGCGCACGCCGCGTTGTGGCGATTCCTCGCCGGGATCGATCTGGTGCGCTGGATCGACTGCGAGGTCGCGGTGGACGACCCGCTGCCGCACCTGCTGGTGGATCCGCGGGCCGTGGTTTCCGCGCCGGTCGATCGGTTGTGGGTCCGGCTCGTCGACGTCGATCGCGCGCTCGGCGCGCGCCGGTATGCGGTGCCGCTGGATGTGGTGCTGGAGGTGACCGACCGGTTCTGCCCGTGGAACGAGGGGCGGTACCGGCTGCGGGCCGGGACGGACGGGGTCGCGTGCACGCGCACCGAAGATCCGGCCGACCTGCGGATGAGCAGCGCCGAGCTGGCCGCGGCGTTCCTGGGTGGCACCAGACTGGCTTCGCTCGGTGCCGCCGGACTGGTCGAAGAGCGCAGCCCTGGTGCGTTGCGGCTCACCTCGGCCGCTTTCGCCTGGGACCGGGAGCCGTTCTATCCGGGCGGTTGGGCCTTCCCGCTGTACTGAGGCCGTCTGCTGCGATCTCGTTCCGGAAAGGCACCGGGATCGCGCCCACCCGCGTGGATGGGCGGGCGCGATCCCGGCTCTCTCAGCCCGGTTCGTCGCCGGGTTCGGGTGGTTCGGGGCGCAGCGACTCCGGATCGTCGTCGGCGGGCGGTTCGGCGTCGAGCGCCTCTTCGGCACGAGTGGGGTGATCCCCCTGCAGCAGGCCCTGCATCTCCTTCTCCAAGGCGTCGTCCTGCCCGGGCCCGTGCTTGTCGCTGCCGCGTTGCATCGGTCCTCCTTTCCGGGGGTGTGCCCGGCCCCCTACCCGCACGAGGCCGCGTTGAATCACGGGCGGCCGTGGTCCGCGATCCCGAGCGATTTTGAAGTTAGCGAATCTAACGAACTAGGCTGAGCGGATGTGACCTCCGTCCGCAGCTCCACCACCCAGCGCCTGCCCCGGGCGTTCGTGTTCACCATCGCGTTCGGTTCGGTGCTGCAGGCGCTCAATGCTTCCACGATGGCCGTGGCGATGGTCGACATCCGCGACGACTTCGACGCCGGAGCGGCGGCTTCCTGGCTGATCTCCGGGTTGTACCTGGCCACCGCGGTCGGCTCGCCCACGGCGGGCCGGCTGGCCGACCGGGCCGGGCCGCGGCGGGTTTTCCTGGTGTCGCTGGCGATCACCGTGCTCACCTCGCTGCTGGCGCCGCTGGCGCCGGACCTGGGCTGGCTGATCGCGTTCCGGATGCTGCTGGGGCTGGGCACGTGCGCGGCGTTCCCGTCCGGGGTGGCGATGCTGCGGGCCGAGGCGGATCGCCGCGGCATGGCGCTGCCCGCCGATGCGCTCAGCGCGCTGGCCATCGCCGGGCAGGTGATGATCGCGTTCGGACCGGTGTTCGGCGGGGTGCTGGTGTCGTGGTGGGGCTGGCAGGCGATCTTCCTGGTGAACGTGCCGCTGGGGCTCGCGGTGGCCGTGCTGGCGTGGATTCACCTGCCCGCCGACCCGCCGCGGCAGGCCACCGCGGAATCTCCGCGCGCGGTGCTGCGCAGCCTGGACCTGCCGGGGGCGGGGCTGTTCATCGGCTGCATCGCGGTGCTGATGGTGTTCTTGCTGTCGCTGGCCGGCAGCCCCACCTGGTGGTTGCTGGGAGTGCTGGCGGTGCTGGCGACCGGGTTCGCGGTGCTGGAATCGCGCGTGGCGCGGCCGTTCGTGGACGTGCGGATGCTGGCGCGGAATCGCCCGCTGACCCGCACCTATCTGCGGACGGCGCTGACCTATGTCGCGTTCTACGTGGTCTTCTACGGCTATCCGATGTGGTTGCAGGGCGCGCGGGGGTTCAGCGCGGATCAGGCCGGGCTGGTGGTGCTGCCGATCGCGCTGGTGGCGATGGCCTCGGTCGCACTGGCCGGGCGGATGATCGGCGGCTCCGGCTATCGGCCGGTGCTGGTGATCGGTTCGGTGGCGCTGGCGGCAGGCGGGGCGGGCCTGGCCGTGACGCAGTCGAGCAGCGGTCTGGTGCTGCTGCTGGCGGTCGCGGCGGTGCTGGGGGTGCCGAACGGGTTCAACAACATCGGCAACCAGGCCGCGATGTACCGCCAGGCCGAGGCCGGGGACGCGGGCATGGCCTCCGGGCTGTATCGCACGTCGCAGTACGTGGGGGCGAACATCGCCGCGGCCGTGATCGAACTCGGCTTCGCCGGGCCTGCGGCTGATGCCGGGCTGCACCGGCTGGGTACGGTCGTGGTCGTGATCAGCGCGGCGCTGCTGGTGGGCGCGCTGCTGGAATGGGTGGCCGGTCGTCGCCGCGGCGGGCGCATGCCGCATGCTGGAGAGTGTTGATCACAATGACGGTGTGACGCGGGCACGGCCGATGCCCGCCGGTGTGGAGGTGAGCCGGTGGACCGGGGCAGTGTCGGTGATTCCTCCGCCGCCTTCGATTCGCTGCTCAACAGCCTGGTCGAGGGCGGTGGGGCGCAGCGGCAGGCCGGTGCGGGCTCGCCGGGGCTGGGCCTGTCGAACCTGCTGGATCCCGAGGCGCACGACGTGGTCTCGAAGGCGATCCGGGCGACGGTGGACTGGGGCAGCCGCGAGCTCGACAGCACGCACCTGCTGTGGGCGGTCACGCAGGTGCGCCCGACCGCGGAGATGCTGGCGGATTCGGGCGTGCGGGTCGAGGACCTGGCGACCGGGGTGCGCACGGTGGCGGGCACCGTCGACGCCGTCGCCGGCGGATCGCGCCGGTCGCCGGTGCTGTCGTCGTCGGCGCGGCGGGCGCTGCTGGGGGCGCACCAGGCCGCGCTGGGGGAGGGCGTGGAGGTCGTCGGTGCCCGGCACGTGCTGCTGGGGCTGGCGAAGGAACCGGAGTCGGTGGCCGGGCGCGCGCTGGCGCGGGCGATGGAGCAGGGCGAGCGGCCGCGGGGCCGCGCGCCGGTGCTGGGCGCGACGCCGAAGCTCGACGAGTTCGGGCTGGACATGACCGAGCTGGCCCGCGACGGCAGGCTCGACCCGGTCATCGGCCGCGGCGAGGAGATCGACCAGGCCGTGGAGGTGCTGGGGCGGCGCTCGAAGAACAATCCGGTGTTCGTCGGCGACCCGGGCGTGGGCAAGACGGCGCTGGTGGAGGGCCTGGCGCAGCGCATCGTGGATCGGCAGGTGCCGTGGCCGCTGGCGGGCAAGCGGCTGGTGTCGCTGGATCTGGCGGGCATGGTCGCGGGCGCGAAGTTCCGCGGGGAGTTCGAGCAGCGGTTCCGCGACGTGCTCACCGAGCTGCGCACGCACCGCGACGAGGTCGTGGTGTTCATCGACGAGCTGCACAGCATCGTCGGCGCCGGTGCCGGTGAGGGTTCGATGGACGCGGGCACCATGCTCAAGCCCGCGCTGGCCCGCGGTGAGCTGCACCTGATCGGTGCGACCACGGTGGAGGAGTACCGCAAGCACGTGGACAAGGACCCGGCGCTGGAGCGCCGGTTCCAGCCGATCGCGGTGCCGGAGCCGTCGGTGCCGGAGACGGTCGCGGTGCTGCGCGGTGTCTCGCGCAAGTACCAGCACCATCACCGGGTGCGGGTCGCAGAGGAGGCGCTGGAGGCGGCCGCGCAGCTTTCGGACCGCTACCTGACCGAGCGGTTCCTGCCGGACAAGGCGGTGGATCTGCTGGATCAGGCGTGCTCGCGGGTGCGGATGCAGCGTGGCACGCACAAGGGGGCGGACTCGCACAAAGGGGCGGGCGCAGGCAAGGCGACGGGCTGGTCGCCGGAGCCGCTGGTGGCTGCCGCCGACGTGGCCGAGGTGGTCG
>NZ_JAFRFW010000146.1:0-4015 GCF_017434145.1 Saccharopolyspora sp.
CGCGAGCAGCGCCTCGCCCTTGGCCGCGGCGAAGACCTCGCCTGCGAGCCGGTCGACGGACCAGTCCAGCGCTTTCAGGTGCAACGCCGCGTTCGGCTCGTACTTCCCGGTGATCACCAGCGTGCGCCCGCCGCGTGCGCGCACGGCCCGCAGCGCTTCGTCCGCGCCGGGCATCGCGCGGGTCGCGGGGACGACGAGGTCCGGATACAGCTCCCGGAACCGGTGCACCAGCCGCTGCACCAGTGGCTCGTCGAAGCCGTAGCCGCGCAGCACGTCCGGCAGCGGCGGGCCGAGGTTCGCGGCGAAGTGCTCGCCGTCCAGCGCTACGCCGAACTCCGCGCGGAGCCGGTGGAACACGTCGATCATGCCGGGTCGCGGGTCGATCAGGGTCAGGTCGAGGTCGAAGCCGACGGTGGTCACGAACGCAGGCTACGCAAGCGAGCGACCGGCTCGGCGCGGAACCGATCGAGCTTGACGCGAAACCGTTTAGTACCGAAAATCGCCCCTGTAATGTGACTCACACATTTCCCCGTGCGAGCTGGAGCAGGCCGATGACGACCACCACGAACGACAGCAAGCACCGCGACGACTTCCACTCCCTGCGGCCGGGCGGGCTGAATTGGGATTCGCTGCCGCTGCGGCTGTTCACCAAGGGCAACGCGAAGTTCTGGAACCCCGCCGAGCTGGACTTCGAGCAGGACGCGCGGGACATGGCCGGGCTCACCGACGAGGAGCGGCGCAGCGTCGCCGGGCTGTGCGCCGAGTTCATCGCGGGCGAGGAAGCCGTCACGCAGGACTTGCAGCCGTTCCTTTCCGCGATGGCCGCCGAAGGCCGGTTCGGCGACGAGATGTACCTGACCCAGTTCATGTACGAGGAAGCCAAGCACACCCAGGCGTTCCGGCTGTGGATGGACGCCGTGGGCCTGACCGAGAACCTCAACGAGTACGTCGAGGACAACCCCGGCTACCGCACGATCTTCTACGAGGTGCTGCCGAGCGTGCTGCACACGCTCGACGCCGACCCGAGCCCGCGCAACCAGATCCGCGCCTCGGTCACCTACAACCACGTCGTGGAGGGCTCGCTGGCGCTGACCGGCTACTACGCCTGGAACAAGATCTGCCGCAGCCGCGGGCTGTTCCCCGGGATGCAGCAGCTGATCGGGCACATCGGCGACGACGAGCGCAGGCACATGGCGTGGGGCACCTTCACCTGCCGCAGGCACGTCGCCGCCGACGAGCGCAACTGGGACGCCGTCGAGGAGATGATGCAGGAGCTGCTGCCGCACGCGATGACGCTGATCGAGTGGCAGCCCGCGGACGCGCCGGAGGTGCGGCCGTTCGAGCTCAAGACCGAGGAGCTCAGCGCCTACGCATCGGACCGCGCCGGGCGGCGGCTCGGGGCGATCTCCTCGGCCCGCGGGGTGTCGCTGGCGAAGATCGACGTGGACGCCTCGCCGGAGCAGCTGGAGGAGCAGTTCGGCGCCGAGGACGCCGCCGAACTCGCCGCCACCTGAGCGGTTTCCCGCGGACCGAACGGATCGCCCGGCCCATTGGGACGAGCGGTCCGTTCACTCGGCCGGCGCGGGCAGGTCCAGCAGGGTCTTGGCCTGCTCGCGCATCTCGACCTTGCGGACCTTGCCGGTGACGGTCATCGGGAAGTCGTCCACGACGTGCACGTAGCGCGGGATCTTGTAGTGCGCGAGCTTGCCGCTGCAGAACTCCCGCAGCGCCTCGGCGGTCAGCTCCGCCGCGCCGTCGCGCAGCCGCACCCACACCATCAGCTCTTCCCCGTACCGCTGGTCCGGAACGCCGATGACCTGCGCGTCCAGGATGTCCGGGTGGGTGTAGAGGAATTCCTCGATCTCCCGCGGGTACACGTTCTCGCCGCCGCGGATGACCATGTCCTTGATCCGCCCGGTGATGCTGACGTAGCCGGCCTCGTCCATCACGGCCAGATCGCCGGTGTGCATCCAGCGCGCCCGGTCGATCACTTCGGCGGTCTTGTCGGGCTGCTCCCAGTAGCCGAGCATCACCGAGTAGCCGCGGGTGCACAGCTCGCCCGGCTCGCCGCGCGGCACGGTCAGCCCGGTGACCGGGTCGACGATCTTGACCTCGAGGTGCGGGCCGACGCGGCCGACGGTGGAGACCCGGCGGTCCAGCGAGTCGTCCGCGCGGGTCTGGACGCTGACCGGGCTGGTTTCGGTCATGCCGTAGCAGATGGCCACCTCCGCCATCCCCATCCGCTCGATGACCTGCTTCATCACCTCCGCGGGGCAGGGCGAGCCTGCCATGATCCCGGTGCGCAGCGAACCGAGGTCGAAGCTCGCGAAGTCCGGGTGGTCCAGCTCGGCGATGAACATCGTCGGCACCCCGTACAACGAGGTGCAGCGCTCCGCGGCGACCGCGGACAGGGTGGTGCCGGGATCGAAGCCCTCCGCCGGAATGATCATCGCCGAGCCGTGGCTGGTGCAGGCCAGGTTGCCCATCACCATCCCGAAGCAGTGGTAGAACGGCGGCACGATCGCGACCCGGTCGGCCTCGGTGTAGCCGCACAGCTCACCGACGAAGTAGCCGTTGTTCAGGATGTTGTGGTGCGACAGCGTCGCGCCCTTCGGGAACCCGGTGGTCCCGGAGGTGTACTGGATGTTGATCGGGTCGTCCGCGCTGAGCCCGGCCTGCGCGGCGGCGAGTCCGCCCGGGTCGGCCGCCCGCCCGCGCTCGAACAGCCCGTCCCAGGTGGCGTCGCCGAACAGCACGACCTGTTCGAGCGCCGGGCACTTCGGGCGGGCCTCGGCGATCATCGCTGCGTAGTCGGAGCTTTTGAACCGCTGCGCGGAGACCAGCATCCGGATCCCGGCCTGGTCGAGCACGAACTCCAGCTCGTGCAGCCGGTACGCGGGGTTGATGTTGACCAGGACCGCCCCGATCTTGGCGGTGGCGTACTGGGTCAGCGTCCACTCCGCGCGGTTCGGCGACCAGATGCCGACCCGGTCGCCCTTGCCGATCCCGGCATCCAGCAGGCCGCGGGCCAGCGCGTCCACGTCGGCAACGAGCTCCCGGTAGGTCCAGCGGCGGCCCCGCTCGTACTCGACCAGCGCATCGCGGTCCGGGAAGCGGGCGGCGATCCGGTCCAGGTTCGCGCCGATCGTCTCGCCGAGCAGCGGGACGTCCGAAATCCCGGAGTCGTAGCTGATCGCGGCATGTCCGGCGGTGTCCACAGTGACCTCCCCAACGCTGGGCGTGACGCAAGGCACTCATGATTACGTCTGTCTCGCAAAAAATCGAGGGCCGGAGTGTCCTCGGTGGACTGCGGCCTCCGCGCGGGACCGATTCAGCGCCGGGTCCGGCTGCTGCACGGGCGGGAGTCGCTGCGATGGCGGCGGAAAATGATCGCGACCGCGGCGGGGCAGGCGTTCTACGCTCCCCCGCGTGCGCATAGCTGTTGTGGATTCCTTCACCGAGACACCGTTCAGCGGCAATCCGGCAGGCGTGGTGCTGCTGGACGCACCCGCTCCGGACGCCTGGATGCAGTCCGTCGCCGCGGAGATGAAGCACGCCGAGACCGCGTTCGTCGTGCTCGACGGCACCGAACCGAAACCGCTGCGCTGGTTCACCCCCGCCACCGAGGTCGACCTGTGCGGGCACGCGACGCTCGCCAGTGCCCACGTGCTCGGCGGGACCCAGCGGTTCAGCACCCGCAGCGGGGAGCTGACCTGCACCGACGAGGGTGGCGGCTGGATCGGGATGGACTTCCCCGCGAACCCGGCCGACCGGGCCGAGCCGCCCGATGGGCTGATCGCCGCGCTCCCCGGCGTCACGGTCACCGAGACCGCGCCGAGCCGCTCCGACCTGCTCGTGCGGTTGGCGACCGCCGGTGAGGTGCGGGACGTCGCGCCTGACCTGGCCGCGGTGGCGCAGCTGCCGTTCCGCGCCGTCGTGGTCACCGCGCCCGGTGATCGACCGGGGGTGGACTTCGTCAGCCGCTTCTTCGCGCCCGGCGCGGGCATCCCGGAAG
>NZ_JAFRFW010000147.1:0-31808 GCF_017434145.1 Saccharopolyspora sp.
ATCGAGCGCTGATATCCCCACGAAGGGCGCTGCTCGGTGGCCCGCCCGTCGAGCCAGCGGAAATCCCAGCCGTCGACCGGCGAAGCTTCGGCCTCGGCCACCAACTCCTCGAATGAGCAAGACACGCCGACGATCGTCCCAGCGTCAGCGGTAACAGTACGAGTCCGAAGAAGCGTCGCCGCCTTGCAGGCGGACCTGGTGCACCCGCAGGCCGCGGAAATCCTCGCCGTGCGGGAAGAACGACTCGTCCACCGTGAGTCCACCGGCCGGGTCGGCGTCCAGCTTGGCCATCCAAGCACCGACGCCGTCGGGATAGAACTGGTCGTCCCAAGCACCGTAGAGCGAGTTCGTCAGGTAAACGCGCCGCCCGTCGCGGCTGATCTCGACCATCTGCGGACCGCCGGAAAGCGGCGAAGCAGGTGCGGCAGGGTGCGGACGGCGGCCCACGATCCCGCCCAGGTGCACCGAACCGGTCTCCCGCGGCAGCGCGGGGTCGGTGACGTCGAACTGCTTGAGCTCCCCGGTCCCCCAGCAGGAGACGTAGAGGAACCGGTCGTCCACGGACAGGTCGATGTCGGTGATCATCGGCGGCACCGCGCCGAACGGTTTCAGCGCGGGCGGCAGCAGATCCGCATCGGCCGGTTCGGCCGGCACCGTGATGACCTTGTCCGCGGTCCACTGCCCGCCTTCGCGGTACCACCGCCACACCGAGGCGGACAGGTCCTCGGTGCTGATCACGACTCCGGCGAAGCCCCACTCCGCCTCGGGATCGTGCGAGGGCCGCAGCTCCAGCACCATCTGGTGCTGCTCGCCGAGATCGACCCGCTGCTCGTGCTCGCCAGTGCGCAGGTTCCAGAAGTGCAGTGCGTGACCGTACTGGTGTCCGAGCAACTGCTCCGGCACGAGCCCGTCCTCGATCATCGAGGGCGTGCCCCACTCGCTGCTGACTAGGGTGTTCCGGTTGAGGTGCCACCAGGCGTCATATGCGAAGTGCTGCGGTCCCCGATCGGTCTCCCAATTGCGCAGCACGTCGAACGTGTCGTGATCGAGCAGCGCGATGCCGCCCGGACCGTCCGAGCCGTTGGAACCGCCGAGACAGGTCATGAACACCCCGTCCGGACCGCAGTGCAGCGTGTGCGGACGGGAATAACCGGCTTTCGCGGCCAGTTCGGCGGCGGAGACCGTCTTGGTCAAGACGGGACTGCGCGGATCACCGGCGGTGTCCAGCACGTGCAGCTGCGAAGACCGCAAGCCCGGCACGATCAGGTACCGCCTGGACAACCCGTCCATGTCGTGGCCCTCGTGCTTGAGGGCGCTGCTGCACGCGTTCCAGCCGAAGTGGTGCAGCTCGTCGCCCTTGCCCGGCATGTCGGTCCAACCGACGACGCGGCCGTACCCGGCGGAGTCCGGGTTCACGTCGACGACCGTCATCGCGTCGGGCCGCTGCCCGGAACGGTCGAACGCCGCGACGTAGGCGAGCTGTTCGCTCGGCGCCGCGATGGCTTCGGCGGGACTGCGGTAGAACGTCGGATCGGTCATGCCCGGCCTCCCTGATATTGGGTTCCGTTCCGGGCATACACCCGCTGCCCGGCGGACGCGAACCGGTTCGGCCGATCATCGGCCGCGCACGTCCGCCGAGCAGCGCAGTGCTCAGGTCGTAGCAGTGCTCAGGTCGTCAAGGGGACTCAGGTCGTAGCGGGCTGTTCCTCGCTCCGAGCCGGTGCGAGCGACCCACGACGCTCCATCACGGCGGTGCCTGCGGCGCCCGCCAAACCGACCAGCAGCAACGCCAGCCACGGCACCCACCGTCCCGCCGGTGCGGCGAACTCGTCGAGCAGCGCTCCGGCCATCCAGCTCACGCCGGCCGCGGCCAAGCTGGAGACCAGGTAGTAAAAGCCGTAGTAGGTACCGGTCAGCCGCTCGCTGCCCAACTGCGGCAGCAGTTCCATCGCGAACGGGTTCGTCATCGCCTGACCGACCGTGAACAACACGGTGGCCACCACGACCGGCACGAACGCCACCACCGGCCCGGCGTGCTCCGGCAGCATCGGCGCAGCCAGCGAAACCGGCACGAAAGAGCCGCCCATGCAGCACAAACCGATGACGATCGAGCGGCCCGAACTCCACCGCCCGCGGCACCACTCGGTGATCCGCACCTGCCCGAACACGCCGATCAGCGTGGAGATCCCGAACACCACCGCGACCGACTGCGAGAACCCGGAAACGCGCTGCGCCTCCAGCGGCAAGGTCAGGTACAGCTGGTTGTAGAGCGCGAAGTACGCCGACAGCGACAGCGTGAACGCCACGAACCGGCGGTTGAGCACGACCTCGCGCCAGCTGCCGAGCACGCTCTGCTGCTGCTTCTCGACCTCCCGGTGCGGCAGCACGAACAGCTGCGCCGCGGTCAGCACCGCGAACGCCACGCACGCCACGAGCGCGATCAGCCGGAAGTCCACCGTCAGCAACAACGCGCCCAGCAGCGGCCCGACCAGCGTGCCCGCGTGCTGGAACACGTTGAACACGGCGAAGACCTCGGCGCGGCGCTCACCCGACTCGTGCATCAGGTAGGTGCGCACCGCCGGGTTGAACAGCGCACCGGCCAGCCCGGTCAGGATCGCCGCCGCGAACAACCCGGGCAGCGAGGTGAACACCGCGAACAGGCCGAACGAGACGATCCGCAGCGCACAACCCGCGATGATCATCGGACGGCAGCCCAGCCGGTCCGCCGCCGTGCCGCCGAGCAGGAACATGCCCTGCTGGCTGAGGTTGCGGACGCCGAGCACCAGCCCGACCACCGCGGCGCCGTAACCGAGCCGGTCGCTCATGTACGAGGCCAGGAACGGCATCAGCATGTAGAAGCCGACGTTGATGCCGAACTGGTTGATCACCAGCAGCTTCGCCGCCGGGGACAACCTGGCGAACGCGGCCCTGTTCATGACCGCTCCTGCCCGCAGACCGGGCACTCCGACCGTGCCGCTCGCCGGGTCCACGGATCCACCACTCGGTGCGACCTCCTCCATCCAACCGGACCGTCCACATCGGACGAGTCCACGTCCTGCGGTGCCACCGCCGAGCCGGTCAACCCGTGCTCGGCGCGGAAATCATCGTCGTAAATCGTGTGCCAGTAGCGGTGCGGACCATCCGGGAACACCGCCGCGACCCGGTCGGAATCCAGCTCCCGCGCACACCAGGACGCCACCAGCGCGACCGCGCCGGTGCTCCAGCCACCGGTCACGAACGCGTCCGCGGCCAGCGTGCGGCAGCCGTGCACCGCCTCCGCGGCGCCCACCCAATGCACCTCGTCGAACACGCCGTAGTCGACGTTGTCCGGGTGGATGCTGCTGCCCAGCCCGCGCATCAGCCGTTTCGCGGCGGGGTCGCCGAAGACCGTGGAACCGGCCGCATCCACCCCGACGACCCGTGCGTCCGGTCGGTGCGTGCGCAGCACCTGCGCGATTCCGGCGCTGTGCCCGCCGGTGCCGACGCTGCACACCACCGCGTCCACGTCACCGAGCTGATCCAGCAGCTCATGGCCGAGCTCGTGGTAGCCGGTGACGTTGTCCGGGTTGTTGTACTGGTCCGGCCAGTACGGATCAGGCAACGTGCGCATCAGCTCCCGCACCCGGTCCAGCCGGGCGCGCTGCCAGCCGCCGCGCGGATGTGGCTCGCGCACCAGCTCCAACCGGACGCCGTGGGCGCGCAGCAACGCGCGAGTCATGTCGTCGAGTTCGTCGTCGGCCACGATCACGACCGGGTGCCCCATGGCCGAGCCGACGCAAGCCAGCCCGATGCCGAGCGTGCCGCTCGTGGACTCGACCACGGTGCCGCCAGGCGCCAGCTCGCCGCGACTGCGTGCGCCCGCAAGCATCGAGCGCGCCGCCCTGGCCTTCATGCCGCCGGGCGCCGTTCCCTCCAGCTTCGCCCAAAAACCCGGGTGTGCGAACGAAATCGGTGTGCGCACCCGAAGCATCGGCGTGTTGCCGATGAGATCGATCGCGGACTCGCACCTCGGGGCCACCGGAGCTCCCGTCACGGTCACGTCCGCCCCACCTCGTAGCTGTAGAGCGTGCTGGAATCACCGGTGAGCCAGAAGAACGGATACGGCTCCGCCGACAACGCCTGCACCGGAGCGCCGAGCAGTTCGCGCAGCACGGCCGCTCCGGTCTGCGCGAACATCGTCAGCGGCAGGTTCCGGCGCAGGCAGCGATCGGCTATGTCGTCGAAAGTCCCATTGCCCAGCACCATTCCGGATGCGACCACGGCATCGGCGTCCGCCACCGCCCGCGCGTAGTCGTCCACGACCGGTTCGCCCCATTCGGTCCGGCCGCCTTTGAGATCGCAGGGCACGTAGTCGATACCGCGTTCCCGCAACGCCGAGAGCAACGAATTCACCACGCCGATGACCGCGACCCGGCCACCGTCCGGAACCCGGGTCAGCGCGGCGACGGCGCGAGCGCGCGCCATCGACTTCTCCAGCGAACTCCCAGCGGGAACCACGACTTGACGCGCACGCGGATCCGTCGCGTGCGGCGCGGCGAATGCCAAGTAAGCGTCCAGCGCGGCCACGCGGACGGCAGGTTCCGGGTGCGCCAGCAATTCGCGGACGCTGCGCCCCACGGCGTCCTGGACGACCTTCTCATCGACCGCTCCCGGCTCGACGGCGCAAGATCCCACCGCGGCGCCCACCCGGACGCTGACCACGGTGTTGACGTAGCCCGTGCTGCGGCCGGTGTGCTTGGCCGCCTGCACGGTCAGGAACCCGACGGCGGCGTGCGCCTCGGACGGGTCCGTTCCGGCGGCGACGGCGAACTCGCCGTCGAGGGCGCGCTGGACCACTGCGTCCAGGAATGAGGTGTTCGGCGTGACGGCAGCAGGCACGTGTCTCCCCGGGCTGCAAAAGGAAATGGCCGGATCAGCTCAGGACGAGCTGAATTCGCGAGACCGCACGCGGTGATCGGTGGGAAAAGCGCTGAACCGGCACGCTGCACCGAGCAGGAGCACCTGAAAACCTCCTCCGGGGCTCCGCGACCCCGAGCGAATCTCGCACGACGGCGCCAGTGTCCTGGCTCGTGGATCAGCGCCGCGTCTCCGGCCTTCCCACCGGAAGTCCGGCGGTGGCGTCGGTGGAGACCGGCTCCCCACTCACAGTGGCGGGACCGCGCCGGACTCGCACCGGCTTCCTACGCACCGTCGTCTGAACGCCTGAGAAGTTCGCAGCACACGGGTGCGCTGTCAAGGCCCGTGGTGCGCACGATCACGCACCGGACTTTCCGGCAGCGATTTTCAACGACGCGTGCAGAACGCGCTGACCAGCGCGTTGCGGATGTGCCTGCGAGGTGGCGAGCACCGTGGCGGCGGAACCGCCACGGGTGCGCCACACCGGGATCAGCGCAACGGCCTGTTCGGATCACGCCTCCTGCGGGCGGTCAGGAACAGGAACGATCCGGGACCGCTGGAATCCACGATGTCCAGCCCGGCCGCGGTCAGCACCGCGGAAAGCCGTGCGGGATCGAACGAGCGGATCCCGAAAACCTGCTCGTGCCGCCGTTGCAACCACCGCTGGAACGGACGCTGCGCCCATCGGAAACTGCTCACCGTGAACGTCCCCGCCGGGTGCAAGCAGCGTGCGACCTCGGCGACGACCTGCTCGACGTCCGGCAGCAGGTGCAGCGCGTCCGAACAGTTCACCGCGCCCAGGTAGCCGTCCGGGAACGGCAGCGCCCTGGCATCTCCCTCGGTGAACCGCGCGCCCGGTACCGCCGATCCGGCCGCATCGAGCGCGACCCGGGATAGGTCCAGTCCGACCACCCGGTTCGGGCCGAACTGCTCGGCCAGCACCCGCGTCCAGCGGCCGGTGCCACACGCCAGATCGAGCACCGGACCGGGCGCGGCCCGCAGGTTGCGCCGCAGGTAAGCGTCTTCGTCCCGAGTGGTCACCAAGTCTTCCCAGTTGCCGCCCAGCAGGTTCCGCACCGCGGGTCGGACGACGTCCTCGTAGTGCTCGGCCACTATCGGGTCGTGCTCCAGCAACTCGCGGTAAGCGCAACGGACGTCGGTCTCGGGCAGCGGCACCGAAAAACCGGCGAGGTCCGGCCATCCCACCGCGTGGTGGATCTCGTGTTCGGCCCGCGCCCCCAAGTACGCGAGCAGCGCCATAGTTTCCGATCGCCACAGTTCGGTCAGCTCCGCGGGTCCGCGCGGACGTTCCGGAGGCCGCTCGGGAGCGGGACGCCAGTGCACCGGCGACGGCCACGCGCGGCCCAGCCCGGCCACCGAGCCCGGCTCGCCCGGTCTCGGCGCGGTCAGGCACCGGCGCACCCTGCTGATGTCCTCCTCGTCCGCGCACCGGCAGACGGCGGGCAGGATGCGGCTTCGTTCCTCCGGAAGGTGCGCGAGCAGATGAAGCAGTGCGGCGCGCAGGGCCGGCTCGGTTTCGGCCGACAACAGCACCGAAAGGTGCGCTTCCAAATCCCCGCGGACGGCATCGCGCACCTGCTCGGCGAAGTGCGGGCGGGCGCGGTCCTCGCCGGCGAGCAACCCGAGCAGCAAGGCCACCCGCGCGCGGTTGGGATGCGGCCGTCCGGTGATCACTCCGGTCAGCCCGACCACGTCCACCGGCCCCGCCGAGGCAGGGTCGAACAGTTCCCGGACGAGCCGGGCGAACGCGGGATCGGCCCGCGTCGGGTCGTCGTCGGTCAGCGCGGCGCGCAAGCCGCAAAGCCGGCGGCCGCCTCGTTGCATCGGTAGCAGTGCCTCGTCCCGTTGCTCGCCCGTGCGCATCGCCTCGACTCCTTCCTGCTGTCGCCGGTGCCGCCTTGGCATCGCGTGGATTTCGTTGCGGCGCGGTGCGATTCGGTGCTCTCAGCTGCGCTGCTGGACGCACTGCGCCGGACGCGCCGGTACCGCACCGTCCGCGGAGGGCGAACCGCCGGGCGTCGTCGCCCAGGTCGGTCGATGAGGATTTCCGTTGCCGTGCAAGGGATCCGGACAGGGATGGTGCGCGACGGCGAGCACTCCGAGGTCCGGTCGTCGACGAATCGCACGGTCCCGGCCCACCGGCCCGGTACGTCCGGTGCTGCGGATGCCTTACGCGAGCACCGCGGCCGGGCCAGTGGTGTTCCGGCGGGCCGACGCGGCCGGCTCCGGGGGAACGAGGCAGTCCCGCGGCGGTCTGCCCACGCTCCATCATGGATCAGCGAGCCCGGCCGCGGCGACATCCGAACGCGTAATTCTCCCTACCCGCCTTGAGCGATCCGTCGAGGAAGCGAGATCACGGACGGTCATGGTTTGCGGATCGACGAATTGGGCTCAGGAATCGAGCATCCCTCGTTGGAGTGCTCTCCACGATCTTGCTTGCCCATCCACCCACGACGCTGCCAACATGGATCTCGAGCGATCACCACGGCATCGCATCCTTCGGGAACATCCGCCTCTTCGGCTGTTCGTGGAGTTCATCTCCGGACAATCCGTTGCGGCACAACGAGATTCCGCGATGTGCGTGGTGCACACAAGAGTTGAGGAACATCCGGGCGACAGGGCCTTCGCTCCAGCACGCACCGCCTGCCGCGACCTCCTTCCGGGCCACCACCGGCCGATCGTCCGCGCGACGTCTCCGCCGATGCGGCACCGGATTCATTGTCCATCGTGGACAGAGGACGCCGACAGGAGAAGCGGACATGCGCACGCCCCGAACCAGCCGCACGCACCGGCCCGGACTTTCCGGGATCGGCACGATCCCGACCGCCTGGGCTCGCCTTCGCCGACGATCCGGAGCCGACTGCAGCTTCCGCTCGATCACGTTGGGGGAAGCCCCGGCACGTCGCCGGTACCGCCAGGAGCTTCGAGCCGGCGCAAGACGGTCGCCGGACCTCCGAGGAGCGGGCGCAGCGATGCGGCTGTCGATCCCTGCCGCCCGGAGCAGCCCAGGGCCACCGCGAGGAGCACACCCATTCAGCCCTGTAGCCGCAGCGGTCGACCACCGCACGGAACACGCTGCGACAGCGGCCGCTGCTCCATGCGAGCGACCGCGGACCTCCCGTTCGAGTGCACCTCCCGCGGAGCTCTTGGCCACCCGATCGAGTTCTGGTTGCCTGCCTGACGCGAGATCATCTCCAAGCTGCGCCCCGCAGGGGCACGACCACCCACGCCGACCTACGACCCAGCCGGGACACCGTCGAACGGACCCCTCGCCTGGGCCGAACCCGAACCGAACCGACCGGCAGGTCGAAACCGCCCGGTGCGGCGGAGGAAGGACAGGTGCGCACGTGCAACCGTTCCAGCTGCCCGAGTTCTACATGGCTCATCCGGCGAGGCTGAACCCGCACCTGCAGCGCGCCCGGCGGCACAGCAAGACCTGGGCATACGAGATGGACATGATCGACGTCCCGCAGCAGGGCGTCCCGATCTGGGACGAGCAGGACTTCGACTCGCACGACTACGCGCTGCTGTGCGCCTACACCCACCCGGACGCCGACGGCGAAGCGCTCGACCTGGTCACCGACTGGTACGTGTGGGTCTTCTACTTCGACGACCACTTCCTGGAGCTGTACAAGCGGACCCCGGACATCGCGGCGGCCCGCGAGCACCTCGATCGGCTTGCCCTGTTCATGCCGGTGGACGGCGCGATCACCGAAGAACCGCGCAACCCCGTGGAACTCGGCCTCGCGGACCTGTGGAGCCGCACCGTCCCGGCCCGCTCCGCGGACTGGCGGCGCCGGTTCGCCGAGAGCACCCGCAACCTGCTCGACGAGTCGCTGTGGGAACTGGCCAACATCAGCCGGGACCGGCTGTCCAACCCGATCGAATACGTCGAAATGCGGCGCAAGGTCGGCGGCGCCCCGTGGTCGGCGAACCTGGTCGAGCACGCGGTGAACGCGGAGGTGCCTGCCGAGATCGCCGCGACCCGGCCGATGGAGGTCCTGCGCGACACCTTCGCCGACGCGGTGCACCTGCGCAACGACCTGTTCTCCTACGAGCGGGAAGTGCTCGACGAAGGCGAGCTGTCCAACGGCGTGCTGGTCTTCGAGCGATTCCTGGACTGCTCGACGCAGCAGGCCGCGGACGCGGTCAACGACCTGCTCACGTCCCGGCTGCACCAGTTCGAGCACACCGCGTTCACCGAGGTGCCCGCGCTGTTCGAGGAGCACGCCGTCGATCCGGGTTCCCGCGCCGGGGTGTTCGCCTACGTCAAAGGGCTGCAGGACTGGCAATCCGGCGGACACGAATGGCACATGCGCTCCAGCCGCTACATGAACGAGGACACCCGCGAGGACCCGGTGCCTGGTACCGACCCCACGGCTGACGGGCAGGTCCTGGGCGGGCCGACCGGACTGGGAACCTCGGCGGCACGGATCGCGGTGTCCCTGGCGCAGACGGCGCCGCAGCGGGCGCGCAGCTTCCAGCACGTGCCCTACGAGCGAGTCGGCCCGACACCACCGCAGAACATGCACATGCCGTTCACCGCGCGCTCGAATCCCAACCGGGAGCACTCCCGCGAGCACACCGTCGAGTGGGCGCACCGCATGGGCATGTTGGACGGGGTGGTGTGGGACGAGCGCATGATACGCGACTTCGATCTGTCGTTGTGCGCCTCCGGCATCCACCCGGACGGCGCGGCCGAGGAACTGGACCTCAGCACCGACTGGCTGAGCTGGGGCACCTACGGCGACGACTACTACCCGGTGATCTTCGGGCGCACTGGCGACTTCGCAGGCGCGAAAGCCTGCACCGAGCGGTTGCGGTCGTTCATGCCGGTGGACGACACCCCTCCCCCGCTGCCCGCCAATGCTCTGGAACGAGCCCTGAGCGATCTGTGGGTGCGCACCACGGCCGAGATGGATCTGGCGGCCCGCCGCACGTTCCGCCGGGCCATCGAGGTGATGATCGACAGCTGGCTCTGGGAACTCGGCAACCAGCTGCAGAACCGAATTCCGGACCCGGTCGACTACGTCGAGATGCGCCGCCGGACCTTCGGCTCGGACCTCACGATGAGCCTCTGCCGGATTTCGCACGGGTGGGCCGTGCCACCGGAGATCTACCGGACACGCACGATCCAGGCCATCGAGAACTCGGCCGCCGACTACGCCTGCCTGCTCAACGACGTGTTCTCCTTCCAGAAGGAGATCGAGTTCGAAGGCGAACTGCACAACGGGATTCTGGTGGTGCAGAACTTCCTGGACTGCGATCGGGAGCGTGCGGTGGGCGTCGTCGTGGATCTGATGAACGCCCGGATGAGCCAGTTCCAGCACGTGGTGGCCGAGGAATTGCCGACGTTGTTCGAGCAGCACGAACTCGACCAGGACGCGCGGGATGCCCTGCTGGGCTACGTCGAAGAGCTGCAGAACTGGATGTCCGGGATCCTCGTATGGCACGCCGGGTGTCATCGGTATGTGGAATCAGCTTTGCGGCACCAGCCGGCAGCGGCACCGGTCGCCGCAGCCACGGTGCTCGGCGGGCCCACCGGACTGGGCACCTCGGCAGCGCGAATCGCCGCCGAACTCGGCACCGCTGCGGGCTGACGAGCCGCTCCGCGTCGTCGTCGAACCACAGCGTCGCGACCGGACTTCCCGCTCTCTCATCGGACCGGACACATCGACCAGCCATCGGAGGTTGATCAGAAGTACCGGCATCGGCCGTTGATCTTCGCGATTTTCCCGACCCGCTCTGCGAAGTGATCTCGGCGGTCTTTGCCGAACCCGACTGCGGACGTTGAACCGGGCCCGGTCGTGCGGCGATCGGCGCGCACCCGTCGCGACCGGGCCCGGGAGCACGAAGACGTCATCAAGACAGTGCGCTCTCCCAGCACCACGACGTGCCGATTGCTGCGGCGTCCTTTCGCGCCCGCTCACCAGCCTCATCGGGAGACTGTGTCCGTACGCGCGCGTCCGTACGCGCGCGTGCGGGAAACGCTCGCTCACGGCCCTGGCGGCGACGCCCGAATTGCATTAAATCAGTCGTTTGACTTATCGACATCGGTACGAGTTAACTGGTCACCCCAGTCGTCTCCGGAGGAGTCGTCGTGAGCTCGGATGCCGAAGGCGCGCCGAAGTTCGCGACCGCCGCGCACTCCTGCCCGGACCGAGCGGTGGTCGAGCCGCAGATGGCGCGCAAGGCGCCGCCGCGGCGGCTGCCATCGTTGGAGTTGCCGGCGGCGGGCCACGATCGACCTGCCGGCGGCGGATCGCAGGAAGTACCGATTCGGTGGTGACCATGACCCGCAAGACCGCCCGTGCCGAACGCGCCGACGCGACCAGGGAGCGGATCCTGTCCGCGGCCGAGCGGCTGTTCGCCGAACACGGCCTGTTCGCGGTTTCCAATCGCCAGGTCAGCGAGGCGGCCGGGCAGGGCAACAACGCCGCGGTGGGCTACCACTTCGGCACCAAGACGGACCTGGTGCGCGCGATCGTGCGCAGGCACAACGACGACATCGAACAGCGGCGGCTGGGCCTGGTCGAGTCGGTGGGCGAGTCCACCGAAGTCCGGGACTGGGTGGCCTGCATGGTCCGCCCGACCACCGAACACCTCGCCGACCTGGACGTGCCCGCCTGGTACTCCCGGTTCTGCGCGCAGGTGATGACCGATCCGGGCTTCCGTTCGATCATGGTCGAGGAGTCGCTCGGCGCACCGTCGCTACACCGGGCCCTCGCGGGGCTGAACCGCTGCCTGCCCGACATGCCCGCGGACGTGCGGGCGGAGCGGTTCGACATGGTCCGGCAGCTGATGGTGCACATCCCTGCCGAACGCGAGCGCGCGCTCGACGAGGGCACCACCACTCCCCGCGCCACCTGGTACGAGGCGGCGACCGGGTTGATCGATGCGATCACCGGATTGTGGCTGGCTCCGGTCAGCGCACCCCGGTCCGCGACTTCCCGGGCCGGCGACGGAGAGCACGCGTGAAAGTCACCGCAGACGAGCGCAAGTCCTGCGGATCCGGACAATGCGTGCTGCTCACGCCCGAGGGGTTCGATCAGCGAGACGACGTCACGCTGCTCGCCCCGAGCCCGTCGAAGAACAGCACGAATCGTGCGCGAAGCGGCCGACGTCCGCCCTGCGGCGCCATCGAGGCGCACGGTTAACGGGCGGCCGGTGCGCTCACCGCACGCACGGCAGCGGCCCGCAGCCGCTGACCCGACCCGGCTGAAAGCATCAGCGTGCAGCCGAGCTCAGGACATCGGCATCGTGTAGCAGACGGCGGTGCCGCTCAGTGCCACCGTTCCGTCGTCGCGGGTGACCGACACGTCCAGGTGCGTGATCGGCTTGTCCTCGCGGACTTCGGTGATCTCGACCCGGCCGGTGATCCGGTCTCCGGGACGCACCGGTGCCTGGAAGTCGAAGCGGGTGTTCAGGAACACCGATCCGGGGCCGGGCAGTTCTTCGGCCACGACCGCGTTGAGGATCGCGCTGGTCACCCCGCCCTGCACCACGATGCCGCCGAACCTGGTGGCCGCCGCGGCCTGCTCGTCGTAGTGCAGCGGATTGCGATCCCCGCTGATTTCGGTGAACCGTTCGATATCGCGGTCGGTGACCTCCCGCGAGAGCTCTGCGCTGGCGCCCACCTCGGGCGCCCCCTGCGGCCAGCTTGAACCCATCGCCGTTCCTCCCGATCGTCACTCGTTCACCCCGGAACCCTGCCCGGTAGTCCTTGCGGTGGCGCATACGGGTCATGTTCGGGCGAGCACGTCGCGCGACCCGGTGTAATCCCGCACCGGTGCCGATCATGGCTGCTAGAACTGCGCCGGGGGCACGATCGACACCGCCGAGATCGAGACTGGGGGACCGGAAGTGGACTTGAACGGGAATCTGCGTCGGATCGCGCTTTTCGCCGGTCACAACAGCTTCGAGGTACGCGACTCGCACGCGGGCTATGACTTGGCGGGTATCGACGACACCGCGAACGACCTGCAACGGGACCGGATCTCCAGCCGCGACGGGGTGGTCAGCGTGGGGACCGCGCGCCGCCGGCGGGTGCCGGTCGTGGTGGAGATCAGCGCGCACGCCCCCGCCGACGACCTCGACGGCTGGGATCACGTCGCGGAAACCAGCGTGGACGTCGACAGCGGGCGGATCCTGGTACTCGGCGGTTCGGAGAGCCAGTGCGGTGCGGCGCGGTTCGACCTGCCCGCCGGTACCTACCGCGTCCGCGTCTACAGCGAAGGGTTCGCAGCGTTCGACGAGGACGCCTACCGCGTCGTGCTCTGGCCGGGGCGCGCCCGCGCGACGACCGTGCTCAAGCGCGTCACCGGCGAACCGGCAGGTGGGTGAGTGACCGGCCGACCGGGGCGGAGCGTGCCGCGGCGTACATTTGACAGGTGCGGGCGCCCGGCGGCGCCGCGCATCGCGACAGTCCGACCACCGGTTCCGCCGGCCGCAGCACCGAGAGAGTTGATCGGGTGAGTGCCCCCACGGTGACCTCGCAGACCCGCGACGAGGGGCACTCCCGCCGACTCCGCATTCCGGGCGCCGCAGGCTGGGTGCGGACGGGGGTTTCGGTCGCTTCCGGCATCGCCCTCTACGCCGCGAACCCGCCGCGAGACCTCTGGTGGCTGGCCCCGCTGGCGTTCGCGCTGTTCGCCGGGACGGTGCACGGTCGCCGCGGCCGCGCCGGGTTCGGCCACGGGGTGCTGTTCGGCGCCGCCTACATGCTGCCGCTGCTGGGCTGGATCCAGGACTTCCTCGGTGCCCAGTTCGGCCCGTGGCCGTGGCTGGGCGTGGTCCTGGTGGAAGCCGCGTTCTTCGGACTAGCCGGTGCCGGGATGGCGCTGGTGAGCAGGCTGCCGGGTTCGGCGGTGTGGATGGCGGCGGTGTTCGTGCTGGCCGAGTCCCTGCGCGGCAGCTTGCCGTTCGGTGGATTCCCGTGGGGACGGCTCGCGTTCACCCAGCCCACCGGTGGGCTTCTGCCACTGGCCTCGGTAGGCGGAGCGGCGCTGGTGACGTTCGCGGTCGCGCTCGTCGGCTGCGGACTGGCCGAGCTGGTGCTGCGGGCACGAGACACGCGCAAGCGGCTCATCGCCCCCGCGGCAGCCGTGCTCGTGCCGGTGATCGCCGGCATGTCGCTGTGGCCGACGGTCGGCACCCAGCCGCAGGCCGGGACGGCGCGAGTGGCGCTGGTGCAGGGCAACGCGCCGAACATCGGCCTGGATCTGCTCTACGCCGACGACACGCTGCACGACAACCACATCCGTGGTGCCCGGCAGCTCATCGCCGACGTGCAGACCGGGCGCGTCGCCCGCCCCGATCTCGTGCTGCTGCCGGAACAGGTCGGCAACTGGGGACCTACCCGCTACGACCCCGAGCTGAGCCAGATCACCGACCAGCTGGGCGTGCCCGTCGTCGCCGGCGGGTTCGCGGTGGATCGGGACGGCTCGTTCCGCAACCGCATCGTGCAGTTCGACCCGGGCAGCGGCGCGGGCGCGGAGTACGCCAAGCAGCACCTCGTCCCGTTCGCCGAGACCATCCCGATGCGCTCGGTGGCCCGCCTGGTCAGCCCGTTCGTGGATCGCTTCCAGCAGGACATGGTCCCCGGTGCCGGGCCGGGCGTGCTGGATTCCGGACCGGTCCGGCTCGGCGTGGGGCTGTGCTACGACGTGGCTTACGACGACGTGTTCACCGGAGCGGCACGGCAGGGCGCCACGCTGCTGGCGGTTCCGACGAACAACGCCTGGTACGGGCATTCCGAGATGAGCTGGCACCACCTGGCCATGTCCCGGTTGCGCGCGGTGGAGACCGGGCGGGCCGTAGTGGTTCCGGCGACCAGCGGCGTCAGCGCGATCATCCGGCCCGACGGCGTGATCGCCGACCGGACCGGCCAGTTCACCGCGCAGAACGTCAGCGGCGAGGTGCCGTTGCGCACCGAGCGCACCATGGCGACCTCGCTCGGCGGCGCCCCCGGGTGGGTTCTGTCCCTGCTCGGAGCGGGTGCGCTGGTAGCCACCGGCCTGCGTCGCCGCCGCAGCGCCAACGCGCAGCCCGGCGGTGACGATGCGCACCCCAGCGGCGACGACGAGGCGCAGCCCGGCCGCAGTGACGATGCGCCGCCCGACCACAGTGACGATCCGCGGCCCAGCCGCAGTGACATTGCGCGGCCCGGCCGCGGTGACATTGCGCGGCCCGGCCGCGGCGACGACGAGAACTGACTGGCACACCGGTCACGCGAGCGGTCCCTGGGGGACGCGCGTGACCTCGAGGAGGAGCGGATGACGAACCGGCACGCCCCGGATGGGAAGGGAGTGCCCGGCACGACCCTCGTGGTTGTCCCCACGTACAACGAGCGGGAAAACCTGGAGCCGATCGTGCAGCGCCTGCACGCGGCACTGCCAACGGCGCACGTACTGGTCGTCGATGACGGCAGCCCCGACGGCACCGGCGACCTCGCCGAACGACTCTCGGCCTCCGACGAGCGGGTGCACGTGCTGCACCGCGCGGGAAAGTCCGGCCTCGGCGCCGCCTACGTCGCCGGTTTCCACTGGGCGCTGGACCGCGACTACGCGGCCGTGGTGGAGATGGACGCGGATGGCTCACACGCCCCGGAGGACCTGCCCAGGCTGCTGGCGATGCTCGGTGCGGACGGGGCGGGCGCCGACGTGGTGATCGGCTCCCGCTACGTCACCGGGGGGCGCGTGCTGAATTGGACCTGGCAACGCCAGTGGCTCTCGCGTGGCGCGAACATCTACTCGAAGCACGCGCTGGGCGTGCCGGTCAACGACAGCACCGCCGGCTTCCGCGTCTACCGCAGGGACGTGCTGGCCGCGCTTCCGCTGGAGGACGTCGCCTCGCAGGGCTATTGCTTCCAGGTCGACCTGACGCTGCGCGCCGTGGAAGCCGGGTACGTCATCGTGGAAGTTCCGATCACCTTCAGCGACCGCGAATTCGGCGACTCCAAGATGAGCGGCGACATCGTGCGCGAAGCCCTGCTCCGGGTGACCCGCTGGGGCGTGCGCCGCCGTGCCGCCCAGCTCTACGAGCTGTTCAACCCGCAACGCTGATCGGTGCCACCGCGGCGCGGACCGCACAGCACACGAAAACGCCTGGGCACCCCCGCACGGGGCTTGACCCAGGCGCTCGATGTGCTCGCCCGCGGCATCGCGGGCGCAGCTAGTGCTACTCAGGCGGAGTGGCTGCGCCGACCCCGCAGCACTTCCAGCCGCTCGTTGAGCAGTTCTTCCAGTTCCGGAATGCTGCGGCGCTCCAGCAACATGTCCCAGTGGGTGCGCGGCGGTTTGGCCTTCTTCTGCTCGGGCTCCGAACCATCGATGATCTTCGACTCGGTGCCGTGCAGGCGGCACTCCCAAGTCGGCGGGATCTCGGCGTCGTCGGAGAACGGCACCTCGAACTCGTGGTCCTTGGAGCAGGCATAGCGCACCGTCCGGCGCGGTGCGAGGTCGTGATTGCGGTCGGTCTCGTAGCTGACCGCTCCGAGCCGGCTGCCACGCAGAACGCGATCGGCCATGACGGTTCCTTTCCTTCGGCCCGGCGCAGGTCCGGACGGGTTGTGCTCACCGAGTGCAACGACGGACGTCCCGCTGCCTGTTCCCGGCGCAGGGATCCATGTCGCGGTCGGTGACGTTATTCACTCGTCAACGAGATCGTCCCCTCTAGAGATCCATCGGGCCGCGTTCGCGACGTGTTATCCCTCGCGCAACCTAGAGGTCGATCTGAACGGGTGATAGTGCCAGAGCAGCTATCACTTAGGGCAACTTAACCAGCACTCTGTAGCAGGGATTGGGGGCGAGATCACGTGCCGCTCCGACACGAGCCCCGCCACCTCGATCACGTTATGTAGCCACCCCCTCGGCAGTGAGCTCGCGACACTCCGTACTGGCATATTCCGATGTTGCCGATGACGATAACCGAGCGCATCACCGACATGGCGGAACCTGACGAGTAGTTCAGGGGCGGTTCACAACCGTTCCGGAGCCGTGTTGCCGACCGCCTCGATGGCCCGGCGCACCGGCACCAGCGACACCAGCACGAGCCCGACCGCGAAGAACACCACCAACGAGACGATCGCCAGCCGGAACGAGCCGGTGGCCTGGCCGACGCCGGCGAAGACCAGCGGGCCGAGCCAGGACGTGGACCGCTCACCGACCTCGTAGAGGGAGAAATACTCGGCCTCCTTGCCCTCCGGCACCATCTGGCTGAACAGCGAGCGCGACAGCGCGTTGGTGCCGCCGAGCACGAGACCGATGCCGACCGCCAGCCCGTAGAACTGGAACTGCTGACCGGACTGCACGAAGTAGGCCGCGGCCAGCACGACGATCCACACCACCAGGCTCACCAGGATGGTCTTCTTCGCCCCGATCCGACTCGCCAGCACGCCGTGCAGGACGCCGCCGACGAACGCGATGAACTGCACGATCAGGAAAGTGATGATCAGCGACTCCTGCGGCAGCCGCAACTCGAGATCACCGTACTGGGCCGAGACCTGGGTGACCGTGGCGATGCCGTCGGTGTAGATCATGTTGGAGCCGAGGAACGCCAGCGTGAGCGGGAACGCCCGCGCCTGGCGCAACGTCCCGGCCAGCTGCCGGAACCCGGCGGTGATCACCGCGACGCCGCGCTCATCGCCGGTCGGCTCGTCGTTGCCGTGCACCGGCTGGCCGCGCAGCGCGGCCAGCGGCAGCAGGGTGAACACCGCCCACCAGACACCGGCGGAGACGAAGATCCACCGAACCGCCGCGCTCTCGCTGAGCCCGATCGCGTCGTGCCCGAGGTAGAGCAGCAGGTGCAGGGCGAGCGCGCAGCCACCCCCGAGGTAGCCGAACGCCCAGCCGCGCGAGGAGACCCGGTCGCGCTCCTCGGTGCTCGCGATCTGCGGCAGGAACGAGTAGTAGACGACCACCGAGGCGCCGAAGCAGATGTTCACGGCGATGAACAGCACGATGCCCAGCCGCCAGTTCGAGCTGCCGACCAGCCCGAGCAGGGAGGTCGCCAACGCCCCGCCGAAGGCGAAACCGGCGAGCATGGTGCGCTTGCCGCGGGTGCGGTCGGCGATGGCGCCGGTGATCGGCAGCACCAGGACCTGCACGACGGTGGCCGCCGACAGCAGGTAGCCCCACAGCGAACCTGCCGGGAACACCAGCCCCAGCACCGAGACGTCGCAGTGCACCAGCGAGTTGCCGCCGGGGCACGCACCGGGGCCGTTGCGGGCGAGGTCGGCGGTAGCGGACTCGGTTGCCACGCCCGTCAGGTACAGCGAGAGGAACACCGTGGTCACCGACGTCGGGAACACCGAGTTGGCCCAGTCGTACCAGCACCATCCCCGCTGCTCGCGGCGCCGGCCCGCGGTGTCCGGCGCGAGACCGCCCAGCACGCTCATGCCTCTCCGTCCAAGTGCTCACTCGTTTGGGGGTAACGGGGACTGTATCGGCCGCCGATCAGGCTCGGCCCGCGGTGCGCCGGTCATGATCAGCGCACGGCGTCGCAGCAGGTCACGGCTGATCCGGAGCGGAGCGCGGCTGCCTGGTCGAGGCGCTCGCGTCCCAGTCGGCGCCGAGACGTTCGCGCAGCACCTCCCGCAGCAGCTCCGGCCGGTCGGTGACCAGGCCGTCGACGCCGAGATCCAGCAGTTCGCGCATCCGCGCGGGCTCGTCGACCGTCCAAGCGTGCACCTCCAGTCCCCAGCGGTGCGCCAGCCGCACGAACCGCGGGTCCACCACTCGCAGCGAGCCGTGTCGCGGCGGCACCTGCGCGGCCCATCCGGCGACCCTCGATCGCAGCCCCCAGCCGCCGTAGCGCGAAGCGCTCCACAACGTCGCGGCGGTGCGCTGCCCCATCGAGGTAAGCAGCCGCTCATCACCGAGCCGCCGCAGCTCGCGCAACCGGCGGTCGTCGAACGCGGCCAGGCACACGCGGTTCCAGGCGTCGTGCCGCCGCAGCACCTCCAGCACCGGACGCACCGCGGAGTCGTGCTTGACGTCGACGTTGAGCAGCGCCTCGGGCAACTCCTCCAGCACGTCGTCCAGCCGCGCCACCGGCTCGCGACCGCCCACGCGGGCCGCGCCGACCGCCGACCACGGCAGCCTGCGGATCGTGCCGCGGCCGTCGGTGGTGCGGTCCAGGCTCGGGTCGTGCGAGATCACCACGACCTCGTCGGCGGTGGCGTGCACGTCCGTCTCGATGTAGCGGTAGCCCTCGGCGACGGCGCGGCGGAACGCGCTCAGCGAGTTCTCCATGCCGTCCAGATCACCGAGGTGCCAGCCCCGGTGCGCGAAAGCGCGTGGCCAAGGACCGTGCAGGAACGGGTGGGTCACTGGGACTCGAGTCCTTTCACGAACCATGGGGCGGGCGATCGCAGCGCTCCCACTCTGCCCGACGACGTGGATCTCGGAGAACCCGCACCGGCGTGGCATCGGACCGACCGCCATCCGGCGGGGTTACCGTTACGCGCCGTGGAGAGCCTGTCCGCGAAGGATCCATCCGCCCGGCGTCCGTCCGGACGCCAAGACCGGCACTGCGCGTGGTGCGGCCGCCGGATCGCTTCGGCCGGACGGCAGGGCAGGCCCCGGTTGTACTGCACGCAGTCGTGCCGCCAGCGGGCCTACGAACGCCGGGGGGCGGTGCAGCGCACCGGTCTGCCGGAGGATGCGGTGGTGCTCTCGGCGGGTGAGGTCGCGGATCTGCAGGACCGGTTGTTCCAGTTGCGCTGCGCCGCCGAGGACGTGGGCACCGCCGCGGAGGACGGCGCGGATGCCGAGGAACTTCGCAAGATGGCCGCGCAGGTCGTCGCGGTGGCCACCGAACTCGAACGGATCCGCTGAGGCGGAACGGGATCCGGGACCGAGCACGGTGTCCCTCGGCTCGCCTGCTGATCTCGCGCACCAGCTCGATCGCACGGCCGGTGCCTGCTCGCTGTGGCCGCAGCGACGACCCGGCGAAGGCGCCACATCCGCGGTGACGGTCGAAATGCGCCGCCGGAAGGTTCGTTGTTGAATTGCGCATCAAGGTGGCTCGGGACGGAAATCGTCGAACGCGACGCATTATCCGGACTCCACGGACGTGCGACGAACCGCTCATCATTTCCGGTTGTCGAATTGCTCGGACATGGACGAATGAGCACTCAGAGTGCGCATCGATCCGAAGATCCACTCTTTGCGGTATTCGCCCTTGCGCGAGGATGATCGTCGCGGCCAATCTGGAGGCACTGACCGAACCGTCGGCCCGCCACCGACCCGCCGAAAGGCACTCACCGCCGAGCAGCGGCGGCGCGGAAACTTCCCGGGCAGCAGTACCGCGACGGGCGAGCACCACCGGCTCACCGGCCGATTCGGACAGCACTGGGAAGAACTGCGCGGGAAGCGGCACCGAGGACCAGTCCTTCTCGGTCCGCAACCGCGCGCGGTGCACTACGCGAAAGGTCCGAGCACCGATGACCACTGGTACCGACACCGGGACACCGCCCTACGCGGATTCCTCCATCAGCGAGCTGCTCGCCGTGCCCACCGCCGAACGGAACGACGAATGGCTGCGCGGCGCATTGCAGGCCGCCGTGGAGCTGGAAATGTCCACCATCCCGCCCTACCTGTGCGCCCTGTGGTCGATCAAGGCTCCGGAGGATCCGTCCTCGGCGGTGGCGGCGGAAACGCTGCGGCACATCGCACTCGACGAGATGTTCCACCTCGCGGTGGTGAACAACCTGCTGGTCGCCGTCGGCGGACGGCCCCGGCTGCGCGGCCGGGCGCCGACCTACCCGGGGCCGCTGCCACGCGGGATCGTTCCGGGCTTGGTGGTGCATCTGCAGGGGCTGACCAGGGGATCCGTCGGCGACGTCTTCATGGGCATCGAACGCCCCGAAGACCCGCTCGCCCGCGACTACGACACGGTCGGGCTGTTCTACGGGGCCCTCATCGAGAACTTCCGGCACTACACCGGAACGTTCCGGCCGGAGAACCAGCGCGAGATCTCCTTCGGCGGGCACGCACTGCCGATCGTGCACACCACTGAGCTGGCGATCGACCTGCTGGAACAGGTCAAGGAAGAAGGCGAGGGCACCGCGACCAACCCCCTGTACGGCGACGAGCTGGCGCACTACTACCGGTTCGGCGAACTCGCGCACGGCAGGCGGCTGGTGCGGATCGGCCCGGGCGACGAGTGGGCTTGGGCGGGCGCCGAGGTGCCGTTCCCGGAGTGGCAAGTCGACGTGTACCCGATGGCCCCGCTGCCCGGCGGCGGCTGGCCGGAGCCACTGCCGGAGGAGGTGCAGCGGCCGCTGCGGGCGTTCGGCCGCACCTACGCGGAGGTCCTCGACCAACTCGAACAGGCGTGGAGCGGCAACGAGCAGGCGCTGCCCGATGCCATCGCCGCGATGCGGCGTCTCCAGCAGCCTGCGCAGGAGTTGATGCACCAGCCCTACCGCGGCGGTTCCTACACCTACGGCCCGGATTTCCGACCGGTCTCCTGAACGCGGAAGGGCCAGCGCTCAGGTGTCGGACCGCTGCTGCGAGATCGCTTCCGGAGTAGCGCCGTTCGGGGTCGCGGGACGCATCAACCTGGCTGCTCATCGGCCACCGGCAGCAGCAAGGTGAACATCGGCGGCGTCGCCCGGCTCAGCCGCAGTCGTCCGCCCGCGGCTTCCGCCAGCCCGCGCGCCAAGGCCAATCCGATGCCGTGCCCCGAGGACTCACCGCGCTGCACGAACGGATCCCTGCCGGGCGGGACGCCGCGGCCCTCGTCGGCGACGTCGATGGCGAGCGCGCCGTCGGCGTCTCGCGCGGTCATCGTCACGGTGCCCGCACCGTGCGTCGTGGCGTTGTCCAGCAGGACGGTGAGCACCTGCCGCAGCGTCGCGACCGAAGCGTTCGGCCGGACGGTGCCGCCTGCGTGCACTTCGAGCCGCCTGCCCTGCGCGGTCAGCAGCCCGTTCCAGCCTTCGCGCAGTTCGGCGAGCAGGTCCGGCACATCCGCAGGCGCGGTCACCGGACCACCGGCCCTGGCCAGCAACAGCAGATCGTCGATGGTGCGTTCCAGCCGGTCGGCGGCTTCCACGCTCGATCGCAGCGCGGCATCGGGGTCCTGCTCGGGATCGTCGAGCGCGAGTTCCAGGTGCAGCCGCAACCCGGCCAGCGGCGTGCGCAGCTGGTGCGAGGCGTTCGCGGAGAAGGCCCGTTCGCGGGCGACCAGCTGGCCCAGCCGTTGCGCCGTGGTGCCCATCGAAGTCGCGACCGAGTCGATCTCCGGCACGCCGGCGGGTGCCGGGCGAACCGAGAAGTCGCCGTCGCCGAGCCGTCGAGCGGCACCGGAAAGCTCCTCCAGCGGCCGGGACAACTTGCCCGCGATGACGTGCGAAACCAGCCAGGCCACGAGCACCGCGAACAGCGCCAGGCCGGCCATGGTCAACCAGGTCAGCACCGTGCGCAGCAGCACTTCGCGATCGGAGGTCACCGCGCGCACGACTCCGACCACCTTGCCCCGGTCGGCCACCGGTACCGCCACCACCAGCGAATCCTCGTCGGAGCCGTTGATCAGCCGGCCGTCGCCGGCGGCCGCGCGCACCGCACGGTCTGCGAGCGCCGGCCCCTCCCCGACCTGGAGGCGCCCGTCCGGCGAGTACAGCGCGACCCTGGTCTGCTCGCCCGCGTCGGGCAGCGTCAGCGGCTGCTGGTGCCCGAACAGCTCGTCGGCCGCGGAGAGCGCGGCGGACTCGGCGGCCTGCTGCAGCTCGGCACGCGCGTCTTCGGCGAAGTACCGCTCGGCGCCCACCGCCAGCGGAAGGCCGAACAGCACGGTGGCCAGCACTGCGGCCAGCACCGTGAGGGTCACGATGCGTCTACGCACGGTCCTGCCTCTCCCGGGGCGACATCCCGCTCGTGGTGCTCGATCGCCGGGGCCCGACGCTCGGGGCCTTCTTACCGGAGCCTCCGCCCGCACCGCGGCAGCCGGTGGCGTGTCGCCGGGTGGGCGGATCGGCACGTTGCTCGCGCAAGGCAACGAGTTCACGCGCCGGTGTCGGTCGTCGGCGGGACGATGTGGGCATGTGCCGAAGCATCAGAACTCTCCGCCCGCCGTTCGTCGAGCAGCTGACCGAGCAGGACGTGCAGGCGGCAGCGCTGCAATACGTCCGGAAGGTCTCCGGGTTCCGCAAACCGGCCGCGCACAACGCGGCGGCGTTCGACAAAGCGGTCGAGACGATCACCGCGGCCACCGCCGAGCTGCTGGAAAGCCTCGAAGTGCGCGGTTCGCGCGGAAGCCGACCCGCTCAGGAACCGGTCGAGCCCGCTTCCAACGCCAGCAGCGAGCGCTTCGCCTCCGGCCCGCCGAGGTAACCGCCGAACGAACCGTCCGAGCGCACCACCCGGTGGCACGGCACGACGACCGGCAACGGGTTGCGCGCGCAGGCGGTGCCGACCGCGCGCACCGCCTTGGGGCTGCCTGCTGCGGCGGCGACCCGGGCGTAGCTGGCCGTCTCGCCGTAACCGATCTCCGGCAGGTGGGTGAGCACCGCCCGCCGGAAACCGTTGGCCAGCCGCAGGTCCAGCGGCAGTTCGAACCGGCGCCGCCGTCCGGCGAAGTACTCGTCGAGCTGCTCGCTGGCCGCCTCCAGCCGCTGCGGCGCGGACAGCACCCGCGGGCTCACGGTTTCGGCCAGCGACTCGAGCACCGCCGCATGGCCTTCACTCGCGTAGGCGACCCGAAGCAGTCCTTGCTCGGTCGCGGCGAGCAGCAGCGGCCCGACCGGGGTGTCCAGCGTGCGGTAGGCGATGTCCAGGACGCCTTCGCGCTCGGCTCGCGCGGCCAGCTGCGCGCGGAGCCGCTGCGGGACCTCCGGCGGAGTTGCGAACGGTGCGGTCATAGCGCTTCTCCTTCCGCGACCGGGTAATTGCTGCGCAGCTTCGCGATGCCGTCCGCGGCGGCGCGGCGGGCGGCGTCCGCGTTGCCGCCGATGATCGCGGCGACCTCGCGGTAGGGCAGCCCGGCCAGGTGGTGGTAGGCGACGGCCTGCCGTTGCCGGTCCGGCAGGTCCCGCAGCGCGTGCCACAGCTCCGGGTCGGGGTCGCGCGGAATTCCTTGCGTGCTTGGCCGTTCCGGCACGTGCTCGACGCTGACCGGACGCCGTGCCCGCGCGCGCAGCGCGTCGATGGCCTTGCGATGCGCGATCGTGACCAGCCAGGCGCGCACGTCGGCGTCGGCGTCCAGCCGCGGGTAGGCCCGCAGCGCCGCGAGGAACGTCTCCGACCAGGCGTCCTCGGCGTCGGCCGGGCCGAGGACGGCTCGGCACACCCGCAGCACGACCGCGCCGTGCTCGCTCACCACCTGCTCGAACGGCCGCATCGGATCAGAACAGCCTGCCCGCGTCCGCAGGCGCCGGTTCCTCCAACGCCAGCAGGTAGCGCTTGCGCTCCAGTCCTCCCGCGTAGCCGGTGAGGGTGCCGTCCGCGCCGATCACGCGGTGGCACGGCACGATCACCGATATCGGGTTGCGGCCGTTGGCCGCACCCACGGCTTGCGCGTAGTTCACGTCACCGAGCATCCGGGCCAGCTCGCCGTAGCTGCGGGTCGCGCCGTACGGGATTTGCCGCAGCAGCTCCCACACCTTCAGCTGGAACGGCTCGCCGCGCGGGGCCAGCGGCAGGTCGAACTCGGTGCGCGTTCTGGCGAAGTATTCGTCGAGCTGGCGGCGCGCCTCGTCCAGCACGAGTGTCGTGCCGCGCTCGCCGAGTTCTTCCGGGGCGTGCCTGCCGTCGGCGTAGTGCAGCGCCGTGAGGCCGTCGTCGCCCGCGACGAGCAGCAGCTCCCCCATCGGCGAGTCGATCAGCGTGTGCTTGGTGCTCATCGTCGGCTCCTGTCTGTCGCTTACCCACTATGCAGACGTCTCGGGCGCCCGGAACGTGAGACCGGGCGGCGGTTCCGGCCACCGCAGTGTGGCTTGCGGGCTGCTGACCGCTGAGCTGGGCGGTCCGCAGCGCGGCCGCGCCCGCCGACGGCGCCGGGGACGGCGACGACCGGCTGGAATACTCCTGACCATGACGACGGCACCACCAGCCCGCCCGGCCAAGCGCGGCAGGCCCGGCTACGACCTGGAGTCCCTGCTGGCGGTGGCGGTGCAGCTGTTCAACGAACGCGGGTACGACGGGACCAGCATGGAGGACCTCTCCCGCAAGCTCGGCATCAGCAAATCCGCGATCTACCACCACGTGCCCAGCAAGGAGGAACTGCTGCGGCTGGCCGTGGACCGGGCGCTGGACGGGCTGTTCGCCACCGCCGCGCTGGCGCGCGAACTGCCGGGCAGCGCGCTGACGCGGCTTGAGCACCTGGTCCGCGGCAGCGTGCTGGTGCTGGTCGAGCGGCTGCCGTTCGTCACGCTGCTGTTGCGCGTGCGGGGCAACACCAAGGTGGAGCGGACGGCGCTGGCGCGGCGGCGCGAGTTCGACCAGCTCGTCACCGACCTGGTGGCGGAGGCGGTGCACGACGGCGAGCTGCGCCCGGAGCTCGATCCGGCGACCACCAGCCGCCTGCTATTCGGCATGGTGAACTCGTTGATCGAGTGGTACCGGCCGCAGGGCGGCTCCGGCGGTGAGGAGCTGGCGGAGGCGGTGGTCGCGGTGGCGTTCGACGGGCTGCGGGTGCGGCCGCAGAATCCCGAGTGACGGCAACGATTTTCAACAGCTCGAGGTCGGATTCCGGAGGTGGGGGCCGGATTTCCCGGCCCCCACCTCCGCCCCCAAGGGGAAAGCGGGTCGGCGGCCGGTTCGGGGTCTCCGGCGCCGGTCGCGGCCGCGTGCGCGCCGATTCGGGGTCAGGCGCAGCGGCGGATCCAGCGATCCGCTTTCCGCATCGGCAGATCGTCGCTCCGGGACTGTCCACTCGCAACACGCAACGGGTGTGTCCGGCGAAAATTCCCCCGCTCATCACACCAGCGAGCGTCGCGAGACCGAATTGGGGCGCGCACACTGGGACCTGGGACGCGTACAGCCGGTTCTTGGAGCTGTGATGGGAAGGTTGCGCCGGAGTTCCGTCCGGGACTGCGCCATCGCGCTGGCGGTCGCGGCGATGACCGTCCAATGCGGCACGCAGCCGCCGCCTCCGGAACCGGCTTTCACCGCCGGCGTGGGGGAAGTGACCGCGCAGCGGCTGGGACCGAGCTGGCGGCCCGGGTGCCCCGTGCCGCCGGAACAGTTGCGGCTGCTGACGCTCACGCACGTCGGCATGGACGGCCGCGACCACATCGGAGAGCTCGTGGTGCACCAGGACCGGGTCGGGCCGACCATCGACGCGTTCCGGGAGCTGCACCGGATGCGGTTCCCCATCGAGCGGATGCGCACGCCCGAGCACTACCCGGGCGCTGACGATGAACTGTCCATGCGGGACAACAACACGTCCGCGTTCAACTGCCGCGAGATCAGCGGCAGCGGCAACTGGTCCAACCACGCCTACGGCCGTGCGGTGGACATCAACACGCTCATCAACCCGTACGTGAGCTCGGACGGACTGGTGCAGCCGGCGACGGCCGGGCCGTACCTGGACCGAACCCGGCGCGATCCCGGGATGTTCCACGCAGGCGACCCGGCCGTGCGGGTGTTCACCGACAGGGGCTGGACTTGGGGCGGCTCGTGGCACGATCCCAAGGACTACCAGCACTTCGAGCTGGAGTGACCGGCTTTCCGCCTCGATCCTCCGGATAGGACTCGCGGACCGGCGGGGGAACTACTTGTTCAAGTGCGGTTCGAGCTGCTCGGTCACGTAGTCGATGGCCGTCGTGCCCCCGGGCAGGAAGCCGACGAACTGGAAGAAGCCGTGCATCTGCCCGGAGAACCGGCGCAACTGCACCGCAACGCCCGCCGCGCGGAGCTTTTCCGCGTACGCCTCACCTTCGTCGCGCAGCACGTCGTGCTCGGCGGTGAGCACGATCGCTGGAGGCGAGCCCGCCAGATCCGCGCACCGCAGCGGCGAAGCGTCCGGCTCGGCGCGCGCCGCGATGTCCGGCACGTAGTGGTCCCAGAACCAGACCATCGTGTCCCGGGTGAGCATGAGCTGGTTGTCCGGATCGGTGTAGGAAGCGTTGTCCAGGTCCGCATCGGTGACCGGGTAAACCAAGACCTGTGCGGCGATCTGGGGGTCTCCGGCGGTTTTCGCCCGGTTGGCCAGCACCGCCGCCAGGTTGCCGCCCGCGCTGTCTCCGGCCACGACGAGCGGACCGCCCGCGCCACCGGTCACTTCCGCCACGTGCTGCGCGCTCCAGCGCAGCGCCGCCCAAGCATCGTCGACCGCAACCGGGTACCGGTGCTCCGGCGCCAGCCGGTATTCCACCAGCACGACCGTGCACCCGGTCCGCTGCGCCAGCACGCGACCGAGGGTGTCGAACTGGTCGACCGACCCGATGACCCAACCGCCTCCGTGCAGGTACACCAGCACACCGCGACTGCGTTCGGCCGGTCGCAGGACGCGCACCGCGATCTTCGCGCCGTCCGCGGCGAAGACCGCGGTGTCGCGAACCTCGTGCAGTTGCGGTCCGGGACCGCTGAGGTCCGTCATCGCCGCGGACATCTCCCGCGCCTCCTGCGGCTGAAGGGTGTGCATCGGTGCAGCACCGGTTTCGGCCATTTGGGCCAGGAAATCCGCCGTCGCCTTGTCCAGCGCCATGTTGTCGCTTCCCCTTGTCCGTTCGGATGTGCGTTGGTGGCTATTTGACGACGAAGCCGCTGTAGCCCGCGGCCGCGACTTCCTCGCACTTCTGCTCGTACAGCGTCAGACCACCGACGTAGGGCATGAAAACCCGTTGTTTGCCGGGAACGTTCGCACCCAGGTACCAGGAGTTCGCCCGCGGGAACAAGGTCTCCGCGGCCATCTCGTTGACGTGCGCGACCCACTCGCGCTCGGCTTCCGCCTCGGCCTCGATGGTGCGGTAGCCGTTGGTGTCCAAGTACTCGATGCAGCGGGCGGTCCACTCCACGTGCTGCTCGATGGAGGTGACCATGTTCGTCAGCACCGACGGGCTGCCCGGCCCGGCCAGGATGAACATGTTCGGGAATCCCGCGACCCCGAGCCCGAGGTAGGTGCGCGGGCCCGCGTCCCAGCGCCGCGCGAGTTGCTGCCCTCGCCTGCCGCGCACGTCGATCCGGTTGAGCGCACCGGTCATCGCGTCGAACCCGGTGGCCAGCACCAGCGCGTCCAGCTCGTGTTCGGTGCCGCCCGCGCGCACGCCATCGGCGGTCACCGTCTCCAGTGGACTTTCGAGCAGGTCGACCAGGCTCACGTCGTCCCTGTTGTAGGTCTCGAAGTAGCCGGTGTCCACGCAGATCCGTTTCGCGCCCAGCGGGTGATCACGCGGTAGCAGGCGTTCTGCGGTGTCCGGGTCGTCGACCACCTCGCGGATCTTGTCGCGGACGAACCCGGCGACCGCGTCGTTGGCGCGCTGGTCCAGCATCAGGTCGGCATAGGCACCGAGCAGGCTGAATCCGCCCTTGCCCCAGCGGTTCTCGAACTCCTGCCTGCGCTCGTGCTCGTCCACGTCGACCGCGTTCTGCTCGGTGTCCCCGCGGTCCACACCGGACGGACTGGCGCGAGCCTTGCGGCGGCGTTCCGGGTAGGTCGCCTTGACCTGGCGCAGCGTTTCGGCATCCAGCGGGCCGTTCATCGCTGGGACGGAGAAATTGGGTGTGCGCTGGAAAACGGTCAGATGCCGAGCCTGCTCGGCGAGCACCGGGATGGCTTGGATCCCGGAGGAACCGGTACCGACGACACCGACCCGCTGACCGGAGAAGTCCACACCGGACTCCGGCCACGTCCCGGTGTGGTGCACCGGACCGCGGAAGTCCGCCAAACCGGGCAGGCGCGGGGTTTGCGGTACCGACAGACAACCGGTGTCCCTGATGCAGAACCGGCTGACCAACGGGTCTCGACCTTCGCGGTGCACCGTCCACCGCGCGGTGTCCTCGTCGTAGTGCGCCGCGGTCACGCGCGTGTCGAAGGAGATGTCGCGGCGCAGGTCGAACCGGTCGGCGACGTGCGCGAGGTAGCGCTGGATCTCCGGTTGCGCCGGGTAACGCTCGGTCCACTCCCATTCCTGCTGCAGCTGTTCGTCCCACGAGTAGGAGTAGTCCACGCTCTCCACGTCGCAGCGGGCGCCGGGATAGCGGTTCCAGTACCACGTCCCGCCCACGTCGGAGCCGGCTTCCAGGACCCGTACCGACAGCCCCTGCGCGCGCAGCTTGTGGAGCATGTACAGCCCGGAGAATCCGGCGCCCACCACGACGGCGTCGAGGAGTTCCGGAGCGGTCGAAGGGGAGTTCGTCATCGCATGTCACCCGTCCACGCTGTTGACCGAAGGAGCCGGATTAGTTGGGAGCCGCAACTAAAAATCTAACGCAGCCGTCGTTCGGCAGCGATGAATGTCACTGACCTGGCCGAGTCCGCACAACTCGGCGTGATCAGCTCCCGCCAGCCGTCTGCGTCCTTTTCCGGTGCCGCGCGCAGCGCTTCCAGATCCGAGAACCACAACTCGCGCGCCGCGTCGAACTCCGGTCGCGCACCATCCACATAGGACTCCGGAATGCTCCGGGAACGGACGTGCCGCAGCGCCCCGACCGCACGCCCGCGGTCGCGGTCCGCGGAGTCGGCGAATCGCCGGTCGAAATCGTCGCCCGACAGCCCTTCGTCCGCGCGCAGCAGCCGGACCAGCTTCACACCGGTGGCCTCGCCGGGACCGTCCGAACCGTCCACCGCGGACTCGGCGGTGATCAGGAAGCGCAGCTTCGGGATGTCCATGAAGTGCACCTGGTCCGCATCCGCCTCGGCGTAGGCCGGATCGTCCTGCAACGCCAGCGCGGATCCCGGATCGTCCAGCCACACCTCGGGAATCCCGTGGTACGGCGCGTCGATGAGGTCGTCGGCCGCTGCCAGCCGGGAGTTCTGCACCGCGTGCCGGACGATCGAGATCGCCAGGGTGAGCGGGTCGCCGTGTGGGCGGTGCCAGTGCGCGTCGAACTCGGCCAGCGACAGGTCCGGCCGCTTGGTCAGCAGTGCCATCGTTTTGATCACAGTTCGCTCCCCTGTGGAATCGCGCGAGCGCGCGTCGTCGGATTCCGCTGCTCATGCGCGGATCGGGCGTGCTGCGGCGGATCAGGCGTATTGGATGAGCTTCGGTTCCAGGTAGGCGCGCAAGCCCTCAACGTTGCCTTCGCGGCCGATTCCGGACTGCTTGAACCCGCCGAAGGGCTGCACGACGCACATTTCCCAGCCGTTGATGGAGATCTGGCCGGTGCGCACCCGCCGTGCCACGCTTTCGGCGAGCTCGCCGTCGGCCGCGTAAACCGCGCCGGAGAGCCCGTAGTCGGAGTCGTTGGCGATGTCGACCGCTTCGTCGATGTCGTCGAACGGCAGCACGCACAGAACCGGCCCGAAGATCTCCTCGCGCGCGATGCGCATGTCGTTGCGCACGTCTGCGAACACGGTCGGCTGCACGTAGAAGCCCTTGTCCAGACCGGGCGGACGGCCACCCCCGGTGACCAGCCGCGCGCCTTCCGCGCGGCCGATGCGGATGTAGTCCTCCACCCGATCCCGCTGCCGTTCGGCCGCCAACGGACCGAGCGCGGTTCCGTCGTCCGTCGGGTCGCCGATCGCCATGCCTTCCAGCGCGGGAACCATCGCGTCCAGCAATTCCTGTTGGCGCGCACGAGGGACGAGGATCCGGGTCAGCGCCGCACAGACCTGCCCCGAGTGCCCGACCCCGGCGGGCAGCAGCGAGGGCAGCACCTGTTCCACCGGGATGTCGTCGGCGATGATGCCCGCGGATTTCCCGCCCAGTTCCAGCGAAACGCGGGTGACCCGCTCGCCGCACAGGCTCATGATGCGACGTCCGGCCGCGGTGCTGCCGGTGAAGGCGACCTTGTCCACGCCCGGGTGGGTCACCAGGTGCTCACCGGCTTCGCGCCCGGCGGGGAGCACGCTGATCACACCTTCCGGAAGCCCGGCCGCTTCCAGCGCCTCGGCGAGCAACAGCGTGCTCAGCGGGCCTTCCGGGGCGGGTTTCAGCACCACCGTGCAGCCGGCCGCGAGCGCCGGGCCGATCTTGAGCGAGGCGGTTGCGACGGGACCGTTCCACGGGATGACGCTGGCGACCACGCCGACCGGTTCGTGCACCAGCTTGCCCCGCCCGCCGTTCCAGTCCCGATCCTCCTCGAAGCCGAAACGGGTGTGCAATGTGGACACGTCGTCCCACATCTGCAGCGCGTTGTGGTGGAAAGCGCGGCTCACCGCGAGCGGCGCGCCGATCTCGGCGGTGAAGGCGGCGACCATGTCGTCGTAGCGGGCGGCGACCTCGCGCCCCACCCGCGCCAGCGCCTCGCCGCGCTCGGCAGGCGTCATCCGCGGCCACGGCCCGTGATCGAACGCCGTGCGTGCCGCGGACACCGCAGCGTCCACATCGGACTCGGTGATTTCCGGAACCGTGGCCAGCACTTCCTCGGTGCTGGGCGAGACGACTTCCAACCGGCCGGTGCCGCCGGGTTCGACCCACCGGCCACCGACGAACACCTGCGAGTAGCTCTTCAGCGCGGTACCGCCGAGCGCGGCGCTGCTGCTCATCCGGGCCTCCTGTCCCACCACCGGGCAACGGCGTCGGCCGGAGCGCGCGATCCGCGGTGACCGGCGACACAGTCACCTTGGCGGCGGGACATCCCCGCAGTCAATGAATTCCCTTATATTCATGCTCATCAATACGGAGCGTGATGCCACTCCGGGCCTGCGGGCGGACCCGGCGGGCTCACGCCGCGGAAGCCGGGTCCGCAGGTCTACCGCGCCCCTCCTGCGGGTCCAACCCCAGCATGTCCAGCAGTTCCCGCAGCTCATCGGCGTCGCGCGCGTGGTGGCCGACCGCGCGC
>NZ_JAFRFW010000148.1:0-1504 GCF_017434145.1 Saccharopolyspora sp.
AGGACGCGGGCGAACCGGCCGCACCACCGACGGCTCCGTAGGCCGGGCACACCCTGTTCCGCGCCGAACTCGGGCATTAGCGTGGCAACCGGTTGCCGCACGGTTGCAGGGGAGGCTGCAAGCTTCGGGGACTCTACGAGGTCCACGCACTATGGTTTTGATCTTTGCCTCGTCAGCGGCGGAGCTGCTGAGCAGCGACCGTGCAAGCAACCGGCACCGCCACGCAAATCCTGCCGAAAGGACTACTCAGGTGGGCAGGCCGACGATCTACGACGTGGCGAAGCACTGCGGCCTGGCCGCCTCGACGGTCTCCCGCACCTACTCCCACCCGAGCCGGGTGAATCCGGCGACCAGGGAGAAGGTGCACTCCGCCGCGCAGCAGCTCGGCTACACCCCGCGCCCGCTGGCGCGCGCCGAAGCGCCGGGCCGGGCCAGGACGCTGACCCTGGTCGTCACCGACATCTCCAACCCGTACTACGCGAGCCTGATCAAGTCGGCCCAGCAGCAGGCGCTGGCGAACAACTACACGCTCGCGCTGGCCGACAGCGACGAGTCGCCGCGCGTCGAGGTGCGCAACCTGCGGCAACTGCTGGCGACCGCCAGCGGCGCCATCCTGGCCACCTCCAGGCTCTCCGACGAGGCCATCCGCCGGCTCGCCCGGTACCGGGCGCTGGTCATGGTCAACCGGGCCGTCGACGGCGTGCCCAGCCTGGTCGTGGACACCGCGGACGGGATGCGCAAGGCGGTTCGCCACCTCGCCGCCATCGGGCACCGCCGCATCGCCTACCTGTCGGGGCCGCACAACTCCTGGATCAACAGCGCCCGCTGGCGGGCGGTGCAGGAAGAGACCGGTGCGCTGGGTGTGGAAGCGGAGTTCCTCGGGCCGTACGCGCCGAACCGGCAGGGCGGTCAGGAAGCCGCCGACGCGCTGATGCTGCGGAACCCGACCGCTGCGCTGGCCTACAACGACCTCATCGCGATCGGGGCGCTGCAGCGCTTGCAAGCCGCCGGGGTGCGGGTTCCGGCCGAGTTCAGCCTCGTCGGCTGCGACGACATCTTCGGCGCCGACCTGATCGCACCGGCCCTGACCACGATCTCCGGGCCGACCGAGCGGGTCGGCAAGTACGCGGTGGACATCCTCGACGCGCAGCTGGGCAAGCCGTTGTCCGCACCGGAGTCGATGGTGTTCGAGGCGCACTTGGTCACCCGCGGTTCCACCGCGCCGCCCCGCCCGGCAACTGCTGGCAACTAGTTGTCGCGGCGATCGACCGGCGGCGAAGCTGTGCGGCATGGACGGCGGCAGCACCTCGAGCACCGGATCCGACCTCGCCGCCCGCTACGGCGGTCGCGCGCCCCTGCAGCCGCATCCCGATCGGCTGCTACCGCCCGATCCCGGGCAGCGCGGCATCGCCCGCCGCCTCTACGACAGCGTGCGGGAGCTTCCGCTGCTGAGCCCGCACGGGCACGTCGATCCGGAGTTGCTGGCCGCGGACCGCCCGTTCGG
>NZ_JAFRFW010000149.1:0-3022 GCF_017434145.1 Saccharopolyspora sp.
AAATGGGTGCGGCAAGAGCGATCGTTCGGCCGGAGCAGTCCCGGCCCGTCTCCGGCGGCGGTCGCGATGTTCGTACCCGGGACCCGCGGAGCCGTTGCGCCTGCCGGCTCGCAGCTTCCGGTCGCGGCGGCGAACCTTTCCCTCGAATATGTCGCGCAGTGCGCCCGAAAAGGCACCACCGATGCGACGAGCGCGCTGTTAGCATCGCGCCATGGAACCCGCGGGAAACGTATCGGAATCCTGGGAGGAAAACGCCGAAGATTGGATCGCGTGGACCCGCACTCCGGACAACGACGTGTTCTACCGGCATTTCCAGCAACCCGCGTTCGCGCGGCTCGTGCCGCGGCCGGGCCGGCGCACCGTGGAAATCGGCTGCGGAGAAGGCCGGGTGGGCCGCTGGCTGGCCGGGCGAGGCCACTCGGTCGCAGGCATCGACAGCTCCCCCACCCTCGTGCGAAACGCGCGAGCCGCCGGCGGCTACGACGAACTGATCTGCGGCGACGCCGCCCGCTTGCCCTGGGCGGACGGGTCGTTTGACACAGCGGTCGCATTCATGGCCCTGCACGACATGCCCGTCATGCCGCAAGCGATCCGCGAAATGGCGCGCGTACTCGAATGCGGTTCGCCGTTGTGCATCGCCATCGTGCATCCGATCAATCGGCCGCCCGAGCAGCTGGCCGACTACTTCACCGAACACCGGATCAGCGACGAGGTCGCCCAGAACGGTCTGCGGATGAACTTCGTCGGGATCAACCGGCCGTTCGAGGACTACGCGCGAGAACTGTGCGAGGCGGGTATCGTCATCGAAGCGCTGCACGAACCGCGTCCGGATCCGGCCGCGGTCGAAGCCGCCCCCGCACTCGCCGCCGCGAGGCGGAGCCCGTTGTTCCTGCACCTGCGCTGCCGCCTCGTCGGGCAACGATAGCGATCAGCGAAGCTCCGGGTCGCTGACGCGAGGGATCACTCCGCAGATCCGTTTTTCCGGCCGGTGACGAGCGCGAAGGTCAGCAGTTCGCCACGGTCGGTGTCGAGCATGGGGATCTCCGCGCGGGAGTGCTGCCTGACGAGCTCGTCGGGAGAATGTTCGGCACAGACCTCGCACCACAGCTTCCAGTCGAGCCAACCATCGGATTGCGCGCGGCTTGCAATGACCTCGACCAGTCCGGTCTGCTCCCACTCGAAGCGCCACCACTCGGGTGTGTGAAAGGCCAGGACCTCCCACCCCGCCCCGGTTCGCAGATGCGCCGGGGCCCCACCGAGCTCGCGCAATTCGCGGTGCAGCGACGGCACAGCGATCGACAGCTGACCGCCTGGCTTGAGGAACCGGCTGAGGTAGCCGAGGTAGAGATCATCGGTGCCGAAGTAGTGGTAGCTGTCCACGGACAGGACCGCATCGAACTGTTCCGGTTCGAACGGCAGGTCGTGCGCTTCGGCACGCACGGCGTGGACCTGGTCGCCGACGCCTGCCCGAGCGAATCGCGCGGCGTTGTCCTCGGCCGGGAGCCACAGTTCCGAGGCCCACACTTCGACGCCGTACTCGCGCGCCAGGAAGATCGAGGTCATGCCCGTTCCGCACCCGAGATCGAGGACCTTCATCCCGGGCCGGAAGGTGCAGTCCCGGCTGAGGTCCTCGAGCAGCCACAGCGGATTCGGACCCATGCAGTTGTCGACCATCCACTGCGGATCGTAGGTCGCCGCACGCGGGTACTTGTCAGGCATGACGAGTGCATCCAGCGAAGTCACCGCGTCTTCGTAGCAGCCCGCCGAACGACCCGACAACGGAATTTCCCGGGCAGGACACGGCAACGCGTTCGGCTGGGCGAGATGGGATGTGCGGCCGCGACTCGTTCACCGCCTGCAGCGAATGGCAAGCTGCGCGTCTCTCACCGAACTGTTCTCCCGCTGTCGGGCGGGCAGTTTCTCACGACTTCTCCCCAGCCCGACGAGGAATCCGTTCTTCCTGCACCCGCGCCGCACGGTTGGCGGTCGATGCTCGCCGACCGTGCAGCCGAGCGCCGTTTCGATCCGCGCCGGTGCACCGCCACCTCGCGCTCGCCGCCCCGGGCGGTCCCGCCGCTGCGGCCGCTGTCGGGGAGACTCGGCCCAGGAGCACCCAGCGGGTTTGGAAAGGTGAAAGCGTTGCGCAGCGGCGCGCCGACCGGCGCAGCCGCCTGCTGGCAGCGGGTACCAGACTGCTCGGCTCCGGCGGCGGATCGGCCGTGACCGTGCGGGCGGTGTGCCGGGAAGCGGGCCTGACCGAGCGCTACTTCTACGAGGCCTTCACCGACCGCGACGAACTCGTCGTCACCGTCTACGACCGGGTCGCCGCGCAAACCCGCGAAGTCGTCGCCCGAGCCGTCGCCGACGAACCCGGCGACCTCGAAACCCGCGCCCGCGCCACGGTCCAGGCGCTGGTGGACTTCCTGGCCGAGGACCCGCACCGCGCCCGGATCCTGGTGGCCGAAGCCCTCGTCGACCCGGTGCTGACCCGCGAAGGCATCCGGGTCGCACCCGAGCTGTTCGGCCTGCTCGTCGACGAAGTGCTGCCCGCGCGGACCGCGGACGCGCGCGACCGCACGCTGCTGGCCACCTCGCTGGCCGGTGGCATCGGCGCCACGATCCTGGCCTGGTGCGCCGGCGAACTCGACATCGGCCGCGACCGCATGGTCGAGCACGCCGTGACGTTGATCAGCACGATGGTCCGCGGCTCCGCGACCGGCGAGCCTTCCTGACCGGCCCCCTGGCCGTACCGGGTCCCCGGCGGTGCGGCCGGGACCGCGGGCAGTGCTCACGCGGCCGTGAGCACCACCGGCCCGTCCGCGGTGATCGCCACGGTGTGCTCGACGTGCGCGGCGCGGCTGCCGTCACCGGTGCGCACGGTCCAACCGTCGTCGCCGGTGTCGATGTCGTCGCGCCCACCGGCCAGCAGCATCGGTTCCAGCGCCAGCACCAGCCCGGGCCGCAGCGGCACACCACGCCCCGGTTTGCCTTCGTTGGGCACGAACGGCGCCTCGTGCATGTC
>NZ_JAFRFW010000150.1:0-1510 GCF_017434145.1 Saccharopolyspora sp.
AGGTGTTCCAGCAAGTCGCGCCGCTCCTGCTGGGCGAGGGGCTCTACTTGCCGGTGTACGCGAAGGAGTTCGCGCACGACTACGTGTCGATGATCCGGTTGTCGATGGATTTCGACAACGTCCGGGACGGCGATCCGCTCCAGGTAGGTGCGCGGGACGACGAGGCGAACGGCGACCCGGCCGCGGACAACGGCAGCAGGACCGGCGACACCGCGGACACCGACGGCAAGGCGGACACCGACGGCACTCCCGCAACGGGCAGCAGCAAGAAGGGCCGGGTCCACACGATCCAGAAGACGACCGAGAAGATCGGGGCGAAAACCAGCCAGTCCACTTCGTGGAGCGCGATCGGTGGCTTTCAGACGCGGTTCTACTCCGCGCTGGGCGGCGGCCTGAACGTGCTCTTCGGCGGCTACCGCACCGATTTCACCCGCAGTCATCGGCAGGATTACGAGTCCAGCAAGCAGACCGTCGCCGAAGGCAAGCGGGCGGCCGGGAGCCTGCAGGCGAACGGCAAGGTCGATCCGCAGCCGCTGCGGGAGTTCCGCGCCGATTTCCACCTGAGGGCCGAGGTGCTGTCGTACGTGCGCCCCAGCGAGGGGTTGCGCCGCATTCTGCCGCAGCGCCCCGGCAGGGACGTGCCCAAGTTCCAGGCGCTGACCGCGGGCCTCCCGCTCGACCTGCCGCCGGAGCAGCACGGGCGGCACCGCAAACTGGCGAATCCGGCCGCGCCGATCACCAGCACCGTCGATGCCCGGTTCGTGGTCCCGGAAAGCCTCGTCTCCCGCGGCCGGCTCGGCGATGCCGGCGACGTCCCGCACTCCGAGCAAGCCGCCCGCGGCACCGAGGAGAGTCCCCAGCCCGAGCGCCCAGGGCAGTCCGAGCACCCAGGGCAACCCGAGCAGGTGGGCGACCGGACCGGCGGGTCGCAACGCGCCGACGCGGACTCCCCGGAACCGGTCATCCAGCAGCTCGGCGATCCGCCGCCGCTGAGCGAGCTGCCCGCCGGCGCCACCCGCAACCTGGACTACGCCCGGCTGGTCGGCTTCCAGGGCGGCGAAGTGCTCGGGAAGATGGCCCAGGACCTGCTGAAGCGGGTCACCAACGACGATCCGATCGTGCGCTTCCCGGTCCCGGAGATCGTCCGCCCGGTGCAAGCGATGCTGAACCCGCGGCGGATCGAGGCCGACCCGCAGCGGTTCAGCAGGCCCCGGACCGCGGAGCTGTCCTACCAGCGGACGCGCGCCAACCTGCACGTCTCAATGGCCACCACGCTCAAACCGGTGCTGGACGACTCCGCGCCGGTGACCCGCAGCGAGTACGAGCTGATGTCCCGCGAGCTCACCGCCAGGAACAAGGTGGGCCACGCCCGGGGCTGGAACGTCACCAGCGCCGGCTTCGTGGGTTCGGTGTTCCTGGGCTACCTGGGCGGTTCGCAGCACGACGGGCACCTCGCGCAGGGCCAGGGGATCGGCGTGGTCAACACCTCGCCGTACAGCACGTCACGGGG
>NZ_JAFRFW010000151.1:0-10969 GCF_017434145.1 Saccharopolyspora sp.
AGCGGACCGTGCGCGGTGCCTCCGGCGAACTGCCGCTCGCGGGCGAACTCGGCTCGGCGGCGGGCCACGCCACCGACGCGCTGCCGGAGCTGCCGCAGCGCTGAGGCGACCAACGCGAAAGGGCGCCGGACCGACTTGCGGTCCGGCGCCCTTTTCAGCGCCTGCCTTTGAACCTAGGTTCGGCTCTGGGTGTTGGCTACTTTCAAGCGGCGTCAGCCGCTTCCGCCACCTGCGCAAACCGACCATCGGCGGGTTCTCAGGCGTCGTCTCGCGAGGACAGCTCCGACGCCGAGTAGGGCGCTACTTAAGGAGGAGATCCCGCAGCGAGACGGCGCCCGAGGTTCCGCTAAGCGACCACCCACGCAAAACGAGCTCAACGACAAGTATTCAAGCGCTGATCAGGCGGCCGAGGTGTTTCCGACGACCTCGGCATCCGGCTCGCCGAGGTCGATGCGCTCCCCGGCCTTGGCCTTGCGCACCAGCGACTCCGGCGGCACGAACCGCTCGCCGTAGCGCTCGGCCAGCTCGTTCGCCCGGGCCACGAAGCCGGCGAGCCCGCCCGGGTAGCCGTTGACGTACTGCACCACTCCCCCGGCCCACGCCGGGAACCCGATGCCGAAGATCGAGCCGATGTTGGCGTCCGGCACCGACTTGAGCACGCCCTCGTCCAGGCACCGCACGGTTTCGACGGCCTGGATGAACAGCAGCCGCTCCTTGAGGTCGTCGAACTCGACCGCGGCCGGATCGCCGGAGCCGGCGCCGAAGTGCTCGACCAGCCCGGGCCACAGCCCGCCGCGGACGCCGTCGGTGTACTCGTAGAACCCGGCGCCGCCTGCCCGGCCGGTGCGCTCGAACTCGTCCACCATCCGGTCCAGGATGCCCTCGGCCGGGTGCGGAACCCACGTGCCGCCCTCGGCCTCCACGGCCCGCTTGGTCTCCTCCCGGATCTTGCGCGGCAGGGTCAGCGTGAGCTCGTCGAACAGCTGCAGCACCGGGGCGGGGAAACCGGCCTGGCTGGAGGCCTGCTCGATGGACGCCGGGTGCACGCCTTCGGCGAGCATCGCGACGCCCTCGTTCAGGAACGTGCCGATGACCCGGCTGGTGAAGAACCCGCGGCTGTCGTTGACCACGATCGGGGTCTTGTTGATCTGCTGGACCACGTCGAACGCCCTGGCCAGCGCGCGATCGCTGGTCTGCTCGCCGCAGATGATCTCGACCAGCGGCATCTTGTCCACCGGGGAGAAGAAGTGCAGGCCGATGAAGTCCTCCCGGCGGCGCACCCCCTCGGCCAGCCCGGTGATCGGCAGCGTGGAGGTGTTCGAGGCGATCAGCGCGTCACCGTCGATCACGTCCTCGACCTCGCTGTAGACCCGGTGCTTGAGCTCGGTGCTCTCGAACACGGCCTCGATCACCAGGTCGCAGCCTTCGAGCTGGTCGTTGCGGTCGGTCGGGGTGATCCGGGCGAGCACCTCGTCGCGCTCCGCGGCGGATTTGCGGCCCTTGTCCACGGCCTTGCCGAGGATCTTCGCGGAGTACGCCTTGCCCTTCTCGGCCGCTTCCAGCGAGACGTCCTTGAGCAGCACCTGCATCCCGGACTGGGCGCAGACGTGGGCGATGCCCGCGCCCATCATGCCGCCGCCGAGCACGGCGACCTTGCTCGCCTTCCAGGTCTCGTACCCGTCGGGCCTGCTGCCGCCGGAGTTGATGTGCTGCAGGTCGAAGAAGAACGCCTTGGTCATGTTCTTCGCGGTCTGCCCGGCGGCCAGTTCGGCGAAGTAGCGGCCTTCGATCTCCAGCGCGGTGTCGAAGTCCACCTGGGAGCCTTCGACCGCCGCGGCCATGATGTTCTTCGGCGCGGGCAGCGGGGCGCCCTTGAGCTGCTTGGCCAGGTTCGCCGGGAACGCGGGCAGGTTCGCGGCGAACTTCGGGTTCGACGGGGTGCCGCCGGGGATCTTGTGGCCCTTGCGGTCCCAGGGCTGCGCGGCCTCCGGGTTGGCCTTGATCCACTCCTTGGCGCGGGTGAGCAGCTCGGCGTCGGTAGCGACGACCTCGTCGATCAGGCCCATGTCCTTGGCCTTGCCCGGACGCAGCCGCTGGCCCTGGGTGAGCACGCCCAGCAGCGCGTCCGCGATGCCGATCATGCGCACGGTGCGCACCACACCGCCCGCTCCGGGCAGCAGGCCGAGGGTGACCTCGGGGAAGCCGAAGCGGATCTTCGGCCCGTCCAGCGCGACGCGGTGGTGGCAGGCCAGGGCGATCTCCAGCCCGCCGCCGAGCGCGGTGCCGTTGAGCGCGGCGACAACCGGCTTGCCGAGGGTCTCCAGGCGGCGCAGCTGCCGCTTGGTGGTGTTGCTGGTCTCGGCGAACTGGTCGAGGTTGTCCGGGCGGACGCGGATCAGGTCGTGCAGGTCGCCGCCGGCGAAGAAGGTGCTCTTCGCGGAGGTGAGCACGACGCCGGTGATGCCGTCCCGCTCGGCTTCGAGCCGGTCCAGCGTCTGGTCCATCGAGCGCACGTAGCGCTCGTTCATCGTGTTCGCCTGCTGCTGGGGGTCGTCCAGGGTGAGCACGACGACGCCGTCGTTGTCCTGCTCCCAGCGGATGGTGCTCTGATCACTCATGCGAGGAAGTCCTTTGCGGGTTCGGGCGCGGCGCGCGGCCGCAGCGTCCGGGTTCAGCTGAGGCGTTCGATGACCGTTGCGATGCCCATGCCACCGCCGACGCACAGAGTTGCCAGGCCGTAGCGCTGCTCGCGGCGTTCCAGCTCGTCGAGCAGGGTGCCGAGGATCATCGCGCCGGTGGCGCCGAGCGGGTGGCCCATCGCGATCGCGCCGCCGTTGACGTTGACCTTCTCGTGCGGGACGCCGAACTCGCGCATGAACCGCAGCGGCACCGCGGCGAACGCCTCGTTGATCTCGATGAGGTCCATCTGGTCGATGCTCATCTCGGCCTTGCCGAGCGCCTTGCGCACCGCGGGCCCCGGGCCGGTGAGCATGATCGTCGGATCGGCGCCGCTGAGCGCTGCCGAGAGCACCCGCGCCCGCGGGCGCAGGCCGGTGCGCTCGCCCAGGCCCTCGCTGCCGATCAGCGCAAGCGCGGCACCGTCGACGATGCCGGAGGAGTTGCCGGGGGTGTGCACGTGGTCGATCTGCTCGACCCAGTGGTACTTCTGCAGCGCGACCGCGTCGAAGCCGCCCATCTCACCGATGTCGGCGAACGAGGACTTGAGCCCGCCGAGGCTGTCCGCGGTGGTGTTCGCGCGGATGTGCTCGTCGCGGTCCAGCACGGTCCGGCCGTTGCGGTCCTTGACCGGGACAACGGAGCGGGCGAACCGGCCGTCCGCCCAGGCTTTCGCCGCCCGCGTCTGGGACTCGGCGGCGTAGGCGTCGACGGTGCCGCGGTCGAAGCCCTCCAGGGTGGCGATCAGGTCGGCGCCGATTCCCTGCGGCACGAACGAGGTCGCCAGGTTGGTCTCCGGGTCCATCGCCCATGCGCCGCCGTCGGAGCCCATCGACACCCGCGACATCGATTCCACGCCGCCTGCCAGCACCGCGTCCTCCCAGCCGGAGCGGACCTTCTGCGCGGCGGAGTTCACCGCCTCCAGCCCGGAGGCGCAGAACCGGTTGAGCTGCACACCGCTGACGGTGTCCGGCAGGCCGGAGGCGATCGCGGCGGTCTTGGCGATGTCCCCGCCCTGATCGCCGAGCGGCGAGACCACGCCGAGCACGACGTCGTCGATCAGCTCGGGGTCCAGGCCGGGATGCCTGCGGCGCAGCTCATCGATCAGACCGGTGACCAGGCTGACCGGTTTGGTCCCGTGCAGCGATCCGGTTTGCTTGCCGCGACCGCGCGGGGTGCGGATCGCGTCGTAGACGAACGCCTCGGACATGGGCGACGTGCCTCCTCGTTGCGGCCGGTACTCCACTCAGAGTGTTACACCATTACTGTCATAGTCAATGGAGACCCGGAGTGGGCGGGGTCTCCCCGCAGCTTGCGCCGGAAAACCCCTGCCCCGGTCAAACGAGCGACAGCCCGGATCCGTTTCTCAGAGGCCGTCTCGGAACCTGCGTTCGGCTCCGGTGTTGGTCTGTTCTGCAAAACGAGCTCAACAGATGTTCAGAGGCCCCAGGTCATCCACCCGAGGACCGGGGTCGCCTGCAGCGCGACCAGCACGCACAGCAGCAGCAGGAACCCGATGCTGAACGGCAGCACGCGGCGGAAGATGTCGCCCTCGCGCCCGCTCATGCCGACCGCGCCAGCGGCGATCGCGAGGTTCTGCGGCGAGATCATCTTGCCCAGCACCCCGCCGGAACCGTTCGCCGCGGCCGCCAGCATCGGCTCGATCCCGGCCTTCTCGGCCGCGGTGACCTGCAACGCCCCGAACAGCGAGTTCGAGGAGGTGTCCGAGCCGGTCACCGCGGTGCCCAGCCAGCCGAGGATCGGCGAGAGGAACGCGAACAGCCCGCCCGCCGCGGCCATCCAGGTGCCCAGCGTCGCGGTCTGCCCGGAGGTGTTCATCACGTACGCGATCGCCAGCACCGTCATCACGGTGACGATCGGCCACGCCAGCTGCTTGTAGGTCGCGCCGTAGCGGCCGAGCGCGCCGCGCGCGCTGATCCCGATGGCGGGCACGGTCAGCATCCCGGCGATCAGCAGCAGCGTCCCGGCGCTGGAGAGCCAGTCGAACTTGAAGTCGGTCAGCGACAGCGCTTCGCCGTTGGGTTCGCGGATGTCCAGCCCCGGCCAGCCGAACTTGACGGTGACCGCGTCGAGCAGGTCGGCGACCGGTCCGAGCTGGGCGATCACGAACACCGCGATCACGATCAGGTAAGGCGCGTAGGCCCGCAGGATTTCGGTGCGGCTGTCGGTGCCCGCCGCGACCTCCTCGGCGCCGCGCGGTGTCCAGACCCGCATCAGCAGCACGGTGGCCCCGGCCGCGACCAGCGCGGCGATGATGTCGGTCAGCGGCACCGACACGTAGTTGGCCGCGGCGAACTGCACGACGCCGAAGGTGATCCCGCAGGTCAGCGTGGCCGGGAGGGTTTCCCGGATGCCGCGGAACCCGTCGATGATGCCGACCAGCACCAGCGGCACGATCACCGCGAGCACCGGCGTCTGCCGCCCCGTCATCGCGCCGAGCTGCTCCACCGGCATGTCGGTGACGCTGGCCAGCGTCACCAGCGGTGAGGCCAGCGCGCCGTAGGCGACGGGCGCGGTGTTGGCCACCAGCGCGACCACGGCCGAGGTGATCGGGCCGAACCCGAGAGCCAGCAGCATCACGGTGGTGATCGCGACCGGGGTGCCGAACCCGGCCAGCGCCTCCAGCAGCGCGCCGAAGCAGAACGCGATGATCACCGCCTGGATCCGCCGGTCCCCGCTGACCCGGGAGAAGCTGCGTTGCAGCACGTCGAAGTGCCCGGTGGTCACGGTCATCTGGTAGATCCAGATCGCGTTGATCACGATCCACAGGATCGGGAAGAAGCCGAACGCGGCGCCGAGCGTGGCCGACAGCAGCGCCTGGTCGACCGGCATCGGGTAGACGAACACCGCGACCGCCAGCGAAACGGCGAGCGCGATCAGCGACGCCTTCCACGCGGTCATCCGCACGAAACCCAGCAGCGCGAACAGCACCAGCAGCGGCAATGCCGCGGCCAGCGCGCTCAGGCCCAGGGAGCCGAACAGCGGGTCCAGGATCTGTTGGTACACAACCACTCCCTTGTGGCGCGGGCCAGCGTGTCGAGGCCGCGACGATATCCGCGCGGACTCACCGGTGGTAGGGGCGTTTCGAGAAGTTCGGGCGAGTGCACCGGACCGCCTTGCGGTGCACCGTGGACGGTCGGCGGGTCACCGCCGTGCCGGGCTTTGGAGCCGGTCCCGGGCGCCTTCGCCGCGACCGGGACCGAAACCGCTGAATTCTGTTCGTGAAGCGGCCTCAGCCGCTCGCGGCCAGCAGCTTTTCCGCGGGCACACCGCGGATCGCGGCATCGAGCACCTGCACCGTGTGCGCCATCGGCAGCTCAGCGCCGCGGCGTTCCAGCGCGGTGCGGATCTGCATGGAGCAGCCCGGATTGGCGGTCACCAGCAGGCTCGCCTCGGTGTCGAGCACGTTGGCGGCCTTGCGGTTGCCGAGTTCCTCCGCCGCCTGCGGCTGCAGCAGGTTGTAGATCCCGGCCGAGCCGCAGCACAGCTCACCGCGGTTGATCTCGCGCAGCTCGACACCGGGGATGCCGCGCAGCAGATCTCGCGGCTGGGCGCGGATTCCCTGGCCGTGGCTGAGGTGGCAGGCGTCGTGGTAAGCGATCTTCACCGGCAGCGGGTGCCGTTCGGCGACCGGGCCGAGTTCGGTGAGCAGTTCCGCGATGTCGCGCACCTTCGCGGCGAACCGCTCGGCCTTCGCGGCGTACTCCGGGTCGTCGCGCAGCAGCCGGGGGTATTCCTTGAGCGTGGAACCGCACCCCGCCGAGTTGATCACGATGTGCTGCACATCGGACTCCTCGAAGGTGTCCAGCAGCTTCCGCGCGAACTTCAGCGCCTCTTCCTCGCGGCCGGAGTGCTCGCTCAGCGCGCCGCAGCACCCCTGCGATGGCGGGATCACGACATCGCAACCTTCCGCGGACAGGATCCGGGCGGTGGCGGCGTTGACGTCCGGGAAGAACGCGCTCTGCACGCACCCGGTGATCATGCCGACAGTGGCGCGCCGCTGCCCGCGCGCGGGGATCCGCCGCCCGAGCTTCGGGGCGCGGCTGATCGGCGGCGCCAGCGACTCCATGGTGCGCAGGTGCGGCGGCAGCTTGTCGGTGAGTCCCGTGCGCCGCAGCAGCGAACTGACGCGCAGCTTCTGGTACAGCGCCAGCGGTCCGCGCATCGCCTTGAGCCGCCGCGGGTACGGGAACACCGTGAAGATCGCCGTGCGCAGCAGCTTCTCCCAGCGGCCGCGCTCGTGCCTGCGCTCGATCTGCGCGCGGGTCTCGTTGATCAGCGTGCCGTACTGCACCCCGGACGGGCACGCGGTCACGCAGGCCATGCAGCCCAGGCAGTTGTCCATGTGCCCGACCATGGCGTCGGTCATCGGCTCGCCCTCGAGGCCTTCCTTCATCAGGTAGATGCGTCCGCGCGGCGAGTCCATCTCCTCGCCCCACAGGTCGTAGGTGGGGCACGCGGGCAAGCAGAATCCACAGTGGACGCAATCGTCGATGAGGTTCTGCTGCGGCGGGTGGTGCTCGTCGAACGCACCGAGCACGTCGGTGTGGTCGGGGCGCACCGGACGGCCCGGATCGGCCGCGGCGCCGGTTTCGGCAGGCGCGCCCGGATCGTTCGGCACTCCGGAGTGCGCCGGGGTCTCGGTCATCAGATTCCTCCCACGAAACGACCGGGTGCGAGCCGGTGCCCGGGATCGAATTGGTCCTTCACGCGGCGCAGCAGCGTCTGCACGCCGATCGGCTGCGGCCCCCACGGGTCGATGGCTTCGCGCGCGGCGGGATTTCCGCGCAGCAGCACGGCGTATTCGGCTTGCTGGCGCAATCCCTCCACGAGCGAGCCGAGCAGCTTCGGCTCGCAGCTCGACGGAATCCCCGCGTGCAGCACGCCCAGCCCGGCGGCACCGCGCAGCGTCAGCGGCACGCCGGAGTCCTGCGCGGCGTGCTCGGCGAAGGTCAGCAGCTCGGCCAGCGCTGCGGGCTCCACGCCGAGCCGAAGCGCGTTGCCGTCCGGCTCGGCCGGGAACCGCCCCCACCATTCGGGCGCGCGCTCGAGCACTTCCCCGCCGATCTCACCGGCCAGCCGGACGGCGCGCTCGTGGGTGGCCGCGGGTCGCCCCTCCAGCTGCGCGCACACCGTGATCGGTCCGTCCACTTCGGACCTGTCGAGCTCGATGGCGGTGGGCATCTCCTGGCAGCGCCGCAGCGCGGCGACGGTCTCGGCGGCCTCCTGCGGACCGTCCAGGACGCTGCGGATCCACCGATGCTCGTCGGCCAGCGGATGCAGCCGGAACACCACCTCGGTGATCACGCCGAGGGTGCCGTAGGAACCGGTGTAGAGCTTGCCGAGGTCGTAGCCGGCGACGTTCTTGACGACCTTGCCGCCCGCGGTGGTCACGGTGCCGTCGGCGCGCACCACGGTGATGCCGATCAGCAGGTCGCGCACCCCGCCGAAGAAGTGCCGCCCCGGCCCGGAGGTCGCGGTGGCCACCACTCCGCCGAGGGTCGCCGACGGCAGCGGCTGGTCGATCGGAAGTTGTTGCCCCGCCTCGGAAACCGCCGCCTGCACCTCGGCCAGCGGGGTGCCCGCCTTGGCGGTGACCACGAGGTCACCGGCCGCGTGCTCGACCACCCCGCGCAGCTGCGAGACGTCCAGCAGCACGTCCGCGGAGCGCGGCGCGGCGCCCCAGTCGAGCTTGCTGCCGGATCCCTTCGGCACCACCGAAAGCCCGTGCTCGTCGGCGGCCCGCAGGATCGCGGAGACCTCTTCGGTGCTCGACGCGGACGCGACCCAGGACGGCAGCACGCCCGCGATCTCGTCGCCCGCTGCGGCCCGGCGGATCCGGTCGTCGCCGACGGCGGAGGTGAGCGCGGTGGGCGCGGAAGCGCTGGTCTCGGTCATCAGAACTGGTCCGCCAATCCTGCCTCGGTCAACGGGTGCACACCGCGGCGCGGGCCGGGCACCTCGCCGCACAGCCGCGGAGTCGGGAAGACCTTGCCGGGGTTGCAGATCCCGGCCGGGTCGTAGGCGCAGCGGACCCGCTGCATGGTGTCCAGGTCGTCGGCGGTGAACATCCGGCCCATGTACTTGACCTTGTCGGCGCCGACGCCGTGCTCGCCGGTGATCGATCCGCCGTGCTCGATGCACAGGTCGAGGATCGCGCCGGAGACCTCTTCGGCGCGGTCGGCCGCGCCCGGCTCGGCTTCGTCGAACAGCACCAGCGGGTGCAGGTTGCCGTCCCCGGCGTGGAAGACGTTGGCCACCCGCACCCCGGACTCGGCCGACAGCGAAGCGATGCGGCCCAGCACCTCCGGCAGCGCGGTCCGCGGGATCACCCCGTCCTGCACGATGTAGTCCGGGCTGATCCGGCCGACCGCGGCAAAGGCGGACTTGCGGCCCTTCCAGATCATCGCCCGCTCGTGGTCGTCGGCGGCGACGCGGATCTCGAAGGCGCCGTGCTCGCGGCAGTACCGCTGCACCTCGTCGAAGGTGTGCTCGACGTCGGCGACCGGGCCGTCCAGCTCGACCACCAGCACCGCGCCAGCGCCTTCCGGGTAGCCGCAGGCCACGGCCTGTTCGGCGGCTTCGATGGACAGCGCGTCCATCATCTCCACCGCGGCCGGGGTGACGCCGGCGCCGATGATCGCCGAGACCGCGCCGCCCGCGTCGTCGGTGGTGCGGAAACCGGCCAGCAGCGTCTGCACCGTCTCGGGTTTCCGCAGCAGCCGGACGGTGATCTTGGTGACCACGCCGAGCGTGCCCTCGCTGCCGATGAACGTGCCGAGCAGGTCGTATCCGGGCGCTTCGCGCGCGGCGCCGCCGAGTTCGACGACATCGCCGTCCGGGGTGACGACCTCCAGGGACAGGATGTGGTGCGTGGTGAACCCGTACTTCAAGCAGTGCGCGCCGCCGGAGTTCTCCGCGACGTTGCCGCCGACGGAGCAGACCTGCTGGCTGGAGGGGTCGGGGGCGAAGTAGTAGCCCTGCGGCGCGGCGGCGGTGGTCACGTCGAGGTTGATCACGCCCGGCTCCACCACGGCGCGCTCGTTGGCGACGTCGATCTCCAGGATCCGGCGCATCTTCGAGGTCACGATCAGCACGCCTTCGGCGTCCGGCAGGGCGCCGCCGGAAAGCCCGGTACCGGAGCCGCGGGCCACGAACGGCACCTGCTGCTCGGCGCAGGCCGCGACGACCTCGCGCACCTGCTCGGTGTCGGCGGGCAGCACGACCACCGCGGGCACCACCCGGTAGCTGGCCAGGCCGTCGCATTCGTAGGTGCGCAGCCGCTGCGGGTCGGTGATCACCGATTCCGCGGGCAGCACCGCGCGGAACCGGCGGACCAACCGGTCCAGGTCGGCCGCCGGGGCGGCAGCCGCGGTCGGCCCCGGGCTCGGGGTTGCAGCGCTGGTCGACATGGTCAGCCTCCTCAGCAATGAGGACTTCCGCTCTGCGGAAACACCGTTCCGGGCATCGGGAACTCTAGGTTGTCGACCGCATAGATACAAGAGGCCGACAAGCTGCCTCCCGCTGGACCTTCATTGTGCCCCGGACCGTTGACCTCGGGCCGCCGCGAAATCGCTCAGGTACTGCCGGGAAGGGCCTGCCGACCGGACGCCAGCCTGCACGCATCTTGCGCCGCACGGCCGGGACGGACGAAACCGCCCGGTCCGACGGAGGACGTCCGCTCTTGGACCCGGCGCGCTCACCGGAGCAGCGCACGTTCGGCGATCAGCCCTGCGCCACCAGCAGCGGGACGAACTGCTCCGCGGCGGTGAGCGAACCGTGATGCCCGCGCAGCGAGGACTCACCGGGCTCGGCCACCGACCGGATCACCGCGGACTCCCGCAGCACCGCCAGCACGTCGCCGATGCGCGGGCGCACCTCGTCGGCCACCTCGGAGCCGAACCAGCCTTCGTCGATGGCCTGCTCACCGGTGACGACGGCGCCGCGTTCCCCCACCGCCGCGCGCCAGGTCTCGAGCACGTCCGCGCGGGCGCCCGGTTCGGTGTAGACGTGCCGGGCGCGCGGCTCGCCGCCCAGCAGCCGCACGCCCTCGGACAGCGCGGGCGAGGTGTCCGCGTCCAGCGCTTCGGACGGGTCGACGGTGACCATGCCGTGATCGGCCACCACCAGCAGCGCGGCCGATCCCGGAAGACGTTCGGCCAGCGATTCGACCAGCCGGTCCACCTGCGCGAGCTGCAACCGCCACGGCAGCGAGCCCGGCCCGTGGCCGTGCCCGACCAGGTCGAGGTGCCCGTGGTAGGCGTAGCTCAGC
>NZ_JAFRFW010000152.1:0-7547 GCF_017434145.1 Saccharopolyspora sp.
ACCGAGGTGCTCGCCGCCTCCGGCGGCAACAAGGCCGCAGCGGCGCGCCGGCTGGGACTGTCCCGGCCGACCCTGTACGCGAAACTCCGCGCCTACCGGATCTGACACCCTCGGCTGCTTCGTCCAGCACAGGTGGGAAAAGCCGACGATCAGCGCAAGTTCGGAGCCCGGGAATGCGATGATCCGCCGACCGCGTCCCCGAGCCTGCTGCTCGAGGATTCATGGACCGACACTTCGTGTTCGTCAACGTCGGCGCCGACGGCCAGGTCAATCCCCTGGTGGCCGTCGCTCAAGATCCCGAGCAAGAAGCCAACGCCGCAGAGTCGAACAACTCGGCGCCGGGCGTCGACTGGCGCGGACCGACCTGCCCCCGAAGCTGCTGCGCGAGACCGTGGAGGCGGTCGCCGCCGACGACGACATCCGCGCAAGCGCCGCCACCCGCAGCACGGCACTGCAACGCTGCGACGGCCCGGCCCGCGGAGCCGACGCACTCGAAGACCACCTCAGCTGAACGGCCATAGGGCCAGTCCGAAGACGAAACCACTGTGGAGGGTGGAATGCGGGCACTGCTGGCGACCATCGGATCGCGCGGCGAAGTGCAACCGGTGGTCGCCCTGGCTCGGCGATTGAAGGAGCTCGCGCAGGAAGTCCGGGTGTGCGCGCCCCCAGACTTCGCCACCTGGATCGAGGAACTCGGGATCCCGGTGTCGCCCCTCGGGCCACCGATGCGCCCCGCGCCCGGCTCCGCGACGTGGGACCTGTCCACACCCGAAGGCCGGCGGCGAGCGGCCAAGGACGCCGTGGCCGCGCAGTTCGCCACGCTCCCGGAAGCCGCCGAAGGATGCGACGTCCTGCTAGCGACCGGGACCGTCATGGTCGCGGCCCGGTCAGCGGCCGAAATGGTGGGCATCGACTACCTGCACGCCCACTACTGCCCGGCCACCCTGGCTTCCGCGCACCACCCGCCGGCACCCTGGCCGGGCTGGCCGCAGCACGACACCGGCACCAACGACCAGCTGTGGCAACGGGAAACGCAGCGCTGGAACGACACCTGGGCGAGCCCGCTCAACGAGCACCGCACCACCGCCGGACTCGCCCCGGTCGAGAACGTGCGCAGCCACGTCGTCACCGACCGGCCGTGGCTGGCCGCCGACCCCGCGCTCGGCCCCTGGCCCGATGCGGCAGACCGCACCGTGTTCCAGACCGGCGCGTGGATGCTGCCCGATCAGCGATCGCTGCCGGACGAGCTGGAATCGTTCCTGGCCGCCGGCGCAGCCCCGGTCCATTTCGGTCTGGGCAGCATGCCCGCACCCGGGCACGACCTCGGCCAGGTCCTGACCACGGCCGCCCGCGCACTCGGGCGGCGGACGATCATTACCGCCGGATGGGCGGGCTTGACGGCCGCCGACAGCGACTCGGAATGCCTCGTGATCGGCGAGACCAACCACCAAGCGCTGTTCGAGCGGGTCGCCGCCGTCGTGCACCACGGCGGCGCGGGAACCACCACTACCGCGGCGCGGGCAGGAACGCCCCAAGTGCTGATCCCGCAGGTCTACGATCAGCACTACTGGGCCGAACGCGTCGACCACCTCGGGATCGGAGTCGCGCACCCGCCGGGAATGCCCAGCGCCGACTCGCTGACCGCCGCGCTCGACAAGGCCACGACCTCCGCGGTCACCACCCGCGCCCGCGCGCTCGCCCCCGCGATCCGCACCGACGGCACCACGGTCGCCGCACGACACCTGATCGCAGGCGGACGGTGAACCGATCAGGGATGCATGTGCGCACCCTTGACGATCTTGTCGACGGCGTTTCGCGGGCCGCGCAGCGCCAGGCCCACGAGGTCGAGAGCATCGCGGGGCACGGCGCGGACCGCGGCGCGGTTGGCTTCGTCATGGCCGGTGGAGAACAGATCGGCGGTGAAGATCGCCGTGGGCAGCTCGCGCGCGACGGCCTTGGCGTGCGCAGTGGTCAACAGCTCTTTGCCCGCTTCGAACACCAGCACCGGCTGGCGCAGCATCGGCAGATACCGGGTGTCGTCGGCGTCGAGGTAGGGCTCGCCGACCAACTCCGGATCACCGGCGGTGATACCGCTGGTCAGGAACGCGGTCACGTTGAGCCGCTGCCAGGTCGCCAGATCCTCCCGCAGCAGTACGGCGATTTTCGTGTCGAAGCGCATGACCACCACCCTCACCGCTGATCCCCGCACGGTCTTGTACGTTTTTCGCATGACGGGCCAGGCCGCGGAGCGCACCGGCGTCGCGGCGTGGCGGCCGCGGGTACCGGGGGTCTCCGAGGTGTTCCACGCGCGCTTCACCACCCACGCCTACCCGCTGCACACGCACCAGACGTGGACCCTGCTGATCCTCGACGAAGGCGCGGTGTCCTACGAGATCGACCGCCACGCCAGGCACGCGCTGAGCGGCCAGGTCACGCTCCTGCCGCCCCGGATCCCGCACGACGGGCGCCCCGCCACCTCCGGTGGGTTCCGCAAAAGGGTGCTCTACCTCGACGAGCACACCGTCGGTTCGCAGCTGGCGGACAAAGCGGTCGACCACCCCGGCCTGAACGATCCCGCCCTGTGCTCCAGCATCGCGGGACTGCACGATCTGCTCGCCCAGCCAGGAGAAGAACTGGCCGCCGAGACCCGGCTCGTCCTGGTGACCCAGCGGCTCCGCACCCACCTCGCCGGGCGGGCCGGCACCGAGCGGACCGATCCCGCGCCCGCTCGCCGACTCCGCGATCTGCTCGATGCGCACCTCGTCGAGGGAATCACTCTCGAGCACGCCGCAGCGCTGCTCTCGACGCACCCGGCCCACCTGGTGCGCGCGTTCACCCGCGCCTACGGGCTGCCGCCGCACCGGTACCTGACCGGACGGCGCGTCGAACGGGCACGCCACCTGCTGCTCGACGGTATGCCCATCGCCGAAGCCGCGTCCGCGGCCGGGTTCCACGATCAGCCCCACCTCACCCGCCACTACCGGCGCCTGCTCGGCACCACCCCGGGGCGCTACCGCGCGGCACAAGCACGCTGATCCGCACAGCGAACTCCGCTGCGTCGCGCGAGGTTGGGCGCGGTTCGCCCCGCCTACCGGATCCGACCGTTCAGGCCAGGCAGGTCAGTGGTTCGCCGCCGTTGTAGGTGACCATGTCGGCGAGCGCGGCAGCGGTGTCGATGGGGCCACCGGGCGGGGTGCCGTCGAGTTCGGCGTAGGCGCGGTGCAGGTTCCCGACGATCCGTTCGGCGTCGGGCCAGTCGGCGAAGCGCCCGAGGTCGGTGTCCCGTGCCGTCTGCAGCGGAGTGATTCCCTCGGCGTGGCCGCGTTCGGCGAGCTCGGCCACGAACCGCAGGTAGTCCAGGTTCGCGGCCACCGGTTCATCGTCGTGGAAGACCGGGCCGTGCCCGGGAACCACCGTCGCCGCCTGCAGCGGGCGCAGCACGTTCGCCAGCACCCCGGCGCAGCCGGTCACCGAACCCATCAGCAAGAACGGCGTGCCGCCGTTGAAGACCAGGTCGCCGCAGAACACCGTCGCCGAGTCCGGGAACCACACCAGCGAATCGTTCGTGGTGTGCGCGGGGAAGCCGACGTGGCGCACCTCGGCGCGCTGCTCGCCGACCCACAGCCCGATGCGGTCGGTGAAGGTCAGAAACGGCGGGTCCAGCGGCAACTCGCCCCACTGCGGGTTCTGCCACCACGGCAGCTCGCGCGCGGGACCGAACGCGATCGCCTCGGTGCGGGTCCGCTCGTGCGCCACGATCGTCGCGCCGGGGAACAGGGCGTTGCCGAAGGTGTGGTCGCCGTGGTGGTGGGTGTTCACCAGCGTGCGCACCGGCGCCGCGGTCACCGAGGCGATCGCGTCGAGGAACGCGCGGGTGCGCTGCTCGGTGGAACAGGAGTCGATCGCGACGACGCCCTGCGGTCCGACCGCGAAGCCGGTGTTGTTGATCCACCACGTGCCGTCGGGCTGGATGTAGGCGTACACGCCGTCGGCGACTTCTTGCAGCCGAGGAGGGCCCGGCCGGGTCACGTCGATCATCATGAGTCCTTCCGCAGCGGGACGAGGGGAGCGGCCGGTTCGATGCGAGTGTCGAACGAGCTCGAGTCAGCGCCCCGACCGACACACCGCCCCGAACCGGACGCACGAGTCGGGACCGCTCACAGCAAACTCAACTGCGTCGCCCGAGGTTTGCGCGGCGCAGCCGGTTCACTGCGCACCACACCATCGCCGAGCCCGGACAAGAACGGCGAGGCCACCCGCTCCCGCACCTGACCGTGCCTGCTGCGCCGCGCGGCGTGGGTCAACCACAACTGATCCTGCGCGCGAGTCATCCCCACGAAGAACAACCGCCGCTCCTCGGCCACCTCGTCCCGTGCGGACTCCGAACCCGGCCAACGCAACGGCAACAACCCGTCCTCGCAGCCGACCAGGAACACCACCGGGAACTCCAAGCCCTTTGCCGCGTGCAACGACAACAGCGACACCGCCTCCGCGCGCGGATCCAACGTGTCGACCTCCGCACCGAGCCGCACCTCCGAGCGGAACCGCTCCAGATCATCGCCGCATCGCAGCGCCAGCGGCGTGAGCACCTCCAGACCGCTGTGCACCTCGTCCTGCACATCGTCCGGAACGCTGAACACCACCGCCGTCGCCGCCGCGCGCAACCGCTCCAGCACCGACCCCTCCCGGTCGGCGACGTGCGCCAGCTCCCGCATCAGCAACTCCACGCCCGGACGCGCCGAAAGCAGATCGTGCGAACGCTTCTGCACCGGCAACCCGCAGCGCGCGAACTCCTCGATCAACACCCGCGACTGCGCATCCGTGCGATACAGCACCGCGATGTCACCGAAGCCCACACCACCATGCCCATCACCGGCGACCCGGCCGCTGTCGAGCGAATGGAACGACGAACCACCCAGCAACTCATCGACCGCGCGCGCCACGAACGCCGCCTCCGCACGCTCATCCGCAGCCTCGTGCCGCACCACCCGATGCGCCGCCCGCTGCCCGGCCGCGTGCAACTCGCGGCCCGGAACCAGCGTCGAAGGCCCGATACCGCGCAACGCCGCATCCACGATGTGCGCCCCGGAGCGGTAATTCCGCGTCAACGACAACACCGGAGCGGCCGGATGATCCTGCTCGAAACGCAGGAAGAACCCCACGTCCGCGCCCCGGAACGAATAGATCGCCTGATCCGGATCACCGATCGCGGTCAGATTCGCCTCCGCCGGGGCCAACGCCTGCAACAACCGGTACTGCGCATCGTCGACGTCCTGGTACTCGTCGACCGTGATCCAGCGGAACCGCTCGCGGTACGACTCGGCCAGGTCCGGATCCTGCTCCAGCAGCCACACCGGAAGCGCCACCAGATCGTCGAAATCCACCAGGTCCAGCTCCCGCAGCCGCCGCCGATACCGCTCGGCGACCGCGACGAGTTCGGAGCTCCCGACCTGCTCGGAATCCCCAGCCTGCGCCGAGTCTCCAGCCTGCGCCGAGTCCGCCTCGCCGCAGCGGCGCAGCCGCGACAACTTCGCCAACTTCGCCCGCGCGCCACGCTCATCACCGGTGACCTCGGCCAGCACCGCCACCCGCCGATCGGCATCGGCCACCGAGAACTCCGCCGACAACCCGACCCGCTCGTGCTGCTCCCGCAACACCTGCAAACCGAACGAATGGAACGTGCCCACGGTCATCTCACCCGCAGCGGCACCGATCAGGCCGTGCAGCCGCTCACTCAGCTCCTGCGCCGCGCGCCGCGTGAACGTGATCGCCAAGCACTCCCTGGCAGGCACCTCCCGCTCCAGCACCAAGTGCGCCAGCCGATGCGTCACCGTGCGCGTCTTGCCCGTACCCGGACCCGCCACGATCAACAACGGACCCGACGGCACCGCCGCAGCCGCCCGCTGATCCGGATCCAGCCCGGCCAGCACACCCGAATCCGCGACATCCTCGACCGGCGCCGACACCTCGCGCGGCGAAACCCGCTCAACCGCGGCATCACCAGCCGGAGACTCCGGCACCGCAGCAGGCCCCGGCACCGCGGAACGTTCGGAATCAGCCGGCGGGGCAGGGGAGAGCGACTCGTCATCGAACAACGCGAACGCACCCGCATTCCGCACCCGAGACAACTCCGCCGGATCGAACACCCGGATCGTGCCGTACTCGCCGTCGAAACCCGCCTCGCGCACCACCGCGCCGCGCCGCAACCGCTCGACCGCCTCGGCAACCGCGGGATCACTGCGCCGCAGCTCCTCGACCGGCACCTCCTGCAAGATCGACAACTCCGGGCCGTGCGCGGCCGTCAACGCACTCACCGCATCGAAGACCTTCTTGCTCTTCGGCCCCACGCCCCGGACCTCGCCCACGATCTCCGGCAGCGGAATCAAACTGCGAAAACCCGCAGCACCATCCGGGCGCACACCCGCATCCCGATCCGCCAGCGCATCCACCCGGTGCAACACCCCGACCGTCAACGGCTTCCCGCACCCCGGGCACCGGCCGTCATGAGCACGGGTGTCGGACGGATCCATCCGCACCGAACACTTCCGATGCCCGTCCAGGTGGTACTTGCCCTCCTCCGGGAAGAACTCCACCGTGCCCTCGAAACCACGACGCGTCTCCAGCGCGCGCTTGACCGCGAAGTAGTCCAGCTCGGTGTCGAAGACCGTCGCCTCCCGCCCCAGCATCGGCGGCGAATGCGCATCCGAATGGCTCACCAGCGTGTAACCGTCCAAACCGGACACCCGCCAGTTCATCTCCGGATCGCTGGAAAGCCCCGTCTCCAACGCGAAGATGTGCCCCGACAGATCCCGGTAAGCCTCCTCGATCGAATCGAACCCCGCCTTCGACCCCAGCACCGCGAACCACGGCGTCCACACGTGCGCAGGAACCAGATAACCGCCGCTTTCCAGCGTGATCTCCAGCAAGTCCCGCGAATCCAGCCCCAGGATCGGCCGCCCGTCCGAAGCCAGGTTCCCGATCCTGCCCAACCGGCGGGTGAACTCCTCCGCCGCCGCGAAGTCCGGCACGTAGCACAGGTGGTGCACCTTGCGCGTGCGCTCGCCGTACTTGTAGATCGTCGAGATCTCCACCGACAGCATGAACCGCACCTCACCGGTGCAGTTCGGCGGCATCCCAGCCGACATCTCCCGATCGCGCTCCGGACGCAACCGCAGCAACCCCGGCTCGGCCTCCTCGAGCACCTCCCGCAGATGCGCGAACCACGCCGGGTGCGTGAAATCCCCGGTACCCGCCAACGTGATGCCCTTGCGCCTGGCCCACCACGTCAAATGCTCGATGTCGCAGTCCTTGCTGCACGCGCGGGAGTATTTGGAATGGATGTGCAGGTCGGCATGAAAACGCACCCGGCGATCTTGCCAGCCCCGCGATCACGCCGACCGCACGGGGCGACCGCCCGGACTTTGACTTCAAGCGCACTCGAAATCCGAACATGAGGCGAGACCAGCTTCCCGATCCCGCCACGAGGTGCGCAAATGATCCCCTACACCGACGCGATGCACGAAGCGCTCGACCGCCTCGACGGCCTC